>JAGASJ010000052.1 GCA_017621795.1 Oscillospiraceae bacterium
AAATTTCTTCAGGAATTTATATCGACGAATTTTATTCTATTCCCTTCGCAGTGGTAATGGAAGCAATGAGTCTACGGCGGATAGATCCACACAAATTGCGCAAAGATTTGTATTGCTCTTCGCTCAGCTTATTCTTTCGATACAGCAGTTCCAGCCAATAATCCGTTTCAGAGCTTTCTTTCAGGGCAATTTCTAACTTGCTGATAAAATCCGCACGGCTTTGTGCATATTTTGCTTCATGAATATTTGCACCGATGGACGAGGATGCACGCAAAAGCTGGTTTGTAAATGCGGAACACCCTTTTATAGTATCACAGATGTCTGAAACAGCAATTGCAAACCCAATACTGTCCTCTCGAAGTTGGTTTTTAGTGCTTTCCATAAACATACTTCCTTTTGTCGATATGTTTGCCGTGGGCAAACTCGATATTTTTGCTATTCAAAATCGATATAATTCTGTTTCGCAGAATTTCGATATGTTGCTTAACGGCAACAAGTTCGATATAAATTCCCACGCGCCGTAGCGCATATCGCTCCGCGAAGCGGAATATCGCATCCGTCAGGATATATCGAAAATTCCTTCAGGAATTTATATCGCCATTCAATGCAGCCTTAAAATAACCTTTTCGATTTTCCCATATATCTTTTGCAGAATCGGGTAGAGCCAATTACAGACGGCTGTAACTGCTTTTTGAATGGTGTGCTTATAGAGGATGCTTGCCACAAGGCCGAAGGCAAATGTGGCGGCCACCAATACGAGCATCCAAACCAAAATGTATTCATAGCCAAACTGATTATACACATAGTCCCACATCAAAGGACGGTAGAAGGTCCGCAGCAATATGTTTTCGTGGAAAATGTAAATCAGCAGGGACAGACCGGATATGTAATTTACTGCGCGATTGTAAAAATGTACATTTCTTGCGATATTGAGCATACTGATGGCGGTCAGCAGCAGAAACGGATTGGAAAATGAATGCCACTTTAAAAGATTGCCGCGGAGCAATCCGAAGCGCAGCCCCAAAAAGTTCGTCAGGCAGACAAGAGCAATATTGCCCGCAATCCCAAGAACCAGCATCAGAATATTGGCTTTCATATTGTTTGAAAAGTCAACCAGGTAATACTTCATATATGCCATGATGAAGTAGGCTGCGATCCATAAAACAAGATTTGTTGCAAAAAAGACGTCGCCGAGGACAAAATTTGCAAATACATATAAGGCACTCAAAACAAGGGTGGTCTTCAGCAATGCTTTCTGATCCATTTTGTGGATCACCCAATTTAAAAACGTGTGCAACGGGTAGAAAAGCAGGTAGCAGGTGATGTACCAATTGTTGCTAAAGGTAGTCGGCAGAAGCTGCTTGATGATCATTTTCATACCCAGGTTGCCGCTCCGGAGGATATAGACCACCGCTAAAATAATCACGGAAACGACCCAAACATCCATAAGCATTTGGAGCATTTTCTTCTTGCTTGTTTTGTCGTTGTCCAGTAAAAACCACGCGCTGCAGATGAAGAACAGGATATTACCCAACGATCCGCTATAGCGCAGAATGGTCAGAATCAGCTGCTGAATATTTGCGGTCGCCATATTCAGATCAAGAACATAATCGTTGTTTGCAAGATCTGGATTCGATGAGTGTAAGGTCTGAATGACGTGGTTGATGACGATTAAGAAAATGCCAAAAATCTTCAGCAGCTCAATGCTCGAATTGCGCTTTCCCGTTAAATCCCGCTGTTTTAGTGTTTGCATTTTGTGAACCCTCTCTCTTTTTTATTCTCGCCGTCAGGCATATCGCATCCTTTTGGTATATATCGCAAATTCCGCAGGAATTGATGTTGCTAAATCTGTTTGAAGGGATACAGTTCGTAATCCGATTTTCCGTTCATAAATTCTTCGATGTATGCAACGGCAGCTTGGACATCGTTGGGATGCCGGTGGGTGCCTTTTGTCTGCGCTTCATCCATAATATCCAGCACAAAAAGGCAGCCATCATTGTATAGCTCCATAATCTGACCGTGGGCTTTTCCTACAAGGACGGGACAATCAACGGTGAACCCTTCATCCAGTGCAAAGCTGGTGGTCAAAAGTAAATCATATTTGTCTTTTAGCTGTTCATAAACGGCTAAAATCTCTTTGTCTGTAGTCTCAAACATCATTTTTCTCCTTTTTGTCGATATTTTTGCTATTCAAAATCGATATAATTCTGTTTCGCAGAATTTCGATATGTTGCCTAACGGCAACAAGTTCGATATAAATCCCCTCTCGCCCCGCAGGGTATATCGAGTGCGTCAGCACATATCGAGCGCGTCAGCGCATATCGAAAATTCCGCAGGAATTTATATCGCTGAAATTCATTTTTATTATAAATGAATTTCAATGCCAACAACGCCGTATTTTTTCTGCTCCTCTACAGAATAATACTGCTGCATATCCGACGGGTGTGCTGTGTGAACGTCCTCCGCGGTATAGCCGCATTGCAGAAGCGGCAAGGCGTTATATAAATCTTCAAAGCTGTCAAAGCGGTGTAATTTCGCAACGGTTGTATGGAGTGTTTCGCCGGTTGCGGTATTGGTAAAAATGATCTCATCACCGGGCTTGATGCGTTGCCGCTTTTCGTCATACAAACGAAGCTCAATGGTCTTTTTTCCGCATTTGATCATTTCAAAGGGCGCCGGATGCAGGTTCATATTGTGCACAGTAGTTGCGTTAATTGTTTTGTTTTCCATTACTTCGTCCTTTTGTCGATATGTTTGCCGTGGGCAAACTCGATATTTTTGCTATTCAAAATCGATATAATTCTGTTTCGCAGAATTTCGATATGTTGCCTAACGGCAACAAGTTCGATATAAATTCCCTCTCGCCCCGCAGGGCATATTGAGTGCGTCAGCACATATCGAGCGCGTCAGCGCATATCGAAAATTCCGCAAGGAATTTATATCGCTGAATCTATTGTTTGACCAGGCAAACAATAGATTCTACATGCGCGCAGCGCGGGAAGAGGTCAGCGGCCTGGGCAGAGTGCAAGCGGTATCCCTTTTCCTTCAGCAGTGCCACATCCCGGGCAAGGGTCGCCGGGTCACAGGAGACATAGACGATTCTTCTGGGGCGCATTTTATGCAGTGCTTCAATGGTATCGGCGTTCAGACCCTTACGGGGCGGGTCGACCACCACCACATCGGGAATGACGCCCTCCTGTTCCAGCTTCAGCGCCGCCTTTCCCGCATCACCGCAGAAAAACTCAACATTTTCAATGCCGTTGCGCTTGGCGTTTTCGATGGCGTCCGTTACTGCCGCTTCCACCACTTCCACGCCGATCACCTTTTTGGCGGCCTTGGCCATACACAAGGTGATGGTGCCCACGCCGCAGTACAGGTCCAGCACCAAATCCTCTTTTGTAATGCCGGCCTGACGGATGGCGGCCTCGTACAGCCTTTGGGCTTGGGGGTGATTGACTTGATAGAAGGACTTTGCAGACAAGCGGAAAGAAAGTCCGCACAGGGTATCTTCAATATAGCCTTTGCCGTAAAGCACCTGCATTCGGTCTCCCAGCACACTGTTGCCCTGTTTGGTATTTTCCGACAGCACCAGGGTGGTAAAGCCCGGAATCTTCTTCAGACGGGCGATCAGCTCCTCTTTGTGGAGCAGGCGATTGCCGTTTACCGTCAGGCAGACCAATATTTCGCCGGATTCCCAGCCGCGACGGACAAAAATATGCCGAACCAAGCCTTTATGCACGGTTTCGTCATAGGCAGAAATGCGGTAGTGATTCATAAAATCAATGACCGCGTCCTTTACCCGATCAGCCTCAGAAAATACAATCAGGCATCGGCTGTTCTCCACGATCTGATGGGTGCCGGCCTTGAAAAAGCCTGCGTATGCCCGCCCTTTTTCACTGCCCACGGGATACACCGCCTTGTTGCGGTAGCCGGTGACAGAAGGGGCACAAAGCAGGGGGATCTCCTGCAGATTTTCGCTGCCAATACGGTTTAATGCCTGCATTACCCGCTGGCTTTTGAGGAAGCATTCCTCCTCATAGTCGATGTGCTGAAAATCACAGCCGCCGCAGATTTTCGCCACCGGACATTGCCGGTTGATGCGATGGGGAGATTTTTCCAGTATTTGGGTAATTTTTCCTGCCGCCCAGGTTTTTTGTGCTTTTTCGATTTTGATCAGGCAGCTTTCTCCCCGCACCCCGTTGGGCACGAACACGGCACAGCCTTCAATTTTTGCCACACCCTGCCCTTCGGCGGTGTAGTCCTGGATTTGTGCCTGATAAACTTTTCCTTTTTCCAACATACTTATTCCAATATAAGCTCCATTGTAATATTTCGGTTCTCCATGCCTTGCTTCCGATAAAAGCACATTGCCGCCTCGTTAAAGCACCACACATTCAAAGTCACTGCATCACAGTGCCGCATTTTGGCGTACTTTTTCACGGCTTCAAAGAGGGCGTGTCCCACACCGCCCATCCGGTCGTCTTCATTTACACACAGATCGTCCACATACAGCTCTGTGCGGTCGTAGAATACCGGGTCGTCCTGCCGCTTTTTCACCTGACAGAAGGCATAGCCCAGCACCTTGTTTTCTTCTACCGCCACAAAAATGGGACTTGTGCTGCTGCTTAGCATTTGCAAGACCTGAGACGCGCCGTACTTTTGGGCGGTATTGCGGAACAGATCCGGCCTGCCCTGGTGATGCACGTGCCCAACCTGCCGCAGCAGCTCCAAAATACCGGCTACATCCTTGCTTTCCGCAAAACGAATTTCCATAGTGTTCCCTCCGCAAATATCTTAGTCTACACACGCTTAGTATCTTGTTAAGGCTTAAAGATTTTCTTATCATTACCATACTGGAGAGGTTGCTTACGGCTCCCCTGCAGGGGAGCTGGCATATTGCCGATTTTAGGCAATATGACTGAGGGGTTTACAGGGAGAAGGTTTTAATTTACCGTTGCGACAGAGTCGCGAACTCTTCTAACCCCTCTGGCTCGCCGCACGGCGAGCCACCTCCCCTGCAGGGGAGGCGCTGGCAACGCTCCTGCATAACAATGACGTATTATTTTAGCATTAACAAGATATTAGTCTACAATCAGGGGCGCAAAATACTGAGGCTGATGGAAGTTGGGCGTAGGCGAGTCCACCTTGTTCCAGGAGATGTAGTGCGGCTTTACAGTCTCGTCGCCGCATTTATAGAAATTGCCGTAAAGCTGAGCGCCCTTCTTAACTTCAAAGCCGGGCACAAAGATCCGCAGAAAATCAAAGGGAATACGAAGCTCCACACCCCAGAGGCCGGGCTTTCGGAAGGGTACGACTTGAAAAAGCGCCGTAAAATTCTCCCGATACAGCCGGCAGCGGCGCGTGCCCGGATAACCGAAGCCCACATACATCGCGCCGTTGGGATTTAGCTCAAAATTAAAGTAGCGGTCCGAATCCGGCTCCGGGCAGAAGAAAAATTCCAAACAGCTATCGGTACAAACCGGGTCGCAGAAGCCGGTGTAGCGGGCCAAAATATCCTGCTCCATCACTTCCATACGCACATAAAAGTGCTCTTCGTCCCAGGCAAGCTGCGCCGTGGGGTAAATCTCGGTTTTTTCTGTCCACAGGTAGTTTTCCAGTGCGACAGCGGGGATGCCGGTCCAGTCAGGCTTGCCGTTGCTGTATTTTATAAAGTACTGCATAACGATCCTCCAAAAAGGTTTGTTTTTACTCAGTATATCACAGAATTTGGGAAAAGGAAATTGTATATTTTTGTTTTTCTTTACAAACAATACTGGTGCAGAAAAAAGGAGGAAGGATATGAAAAAATTTTGTGTTGTCTTCGCGCTTTTGTGTGCGATAGGCTGTGTGCCGCTGGCTTTTGCGGCAGAGGTGGATTGCGACAGTGTATACTGCTTTTCCCCGGAGGATTTTTCGGCGAAGGGACAGGTGCAGGGCATTTGTGTGACCAAGCTGCCCGACCCGACCATTGGTACGGTGATGCTGGGCAACACCGTGGTGCGTTCCGGTGATATTCTGTCCGCAGAGGCGCTGAACAGGCTGACCTTTGTGCCCCTGCGCAGTGAGGAGGATCAGATGGCCCAACTGACCTACCTGCCCATTTATGAAAATCGGGTAGAGAAGGCCACCACCATCACCCTGTCTGTTTGGGGCAAGATCGACAAGCCTCCGGTTGCCAAGGATTCCTCTTTGGAAACCTATAAAAACATTCCCAACGACGGCACCCTGCAGGTCACGGAACCGGAGGGACAGAAGATGACCTTTGCGGTAGTCCGCAAGCCCAAACGGGGAACGGTAGAGCTGCGTGAGGACGGCAGCTTCACCTATACACCCAAGAAGAACAAGGTGGGTGTGGATTCCTTCACCTACACCGCCACCGATGAAAACGGCAACGTCTCCCGTACCGCCACGGTTACGGTACAGGTGTTAAAGGCAAAAAGCAGCAGCGCGTACACGGATACCCTGCAGTCTGACTGCCGCTTTGAAGCGGAATGGCTGAAAAACAAGGGGCTGTTTGTGGGAGAGCAGGTGGGGGGTGTCCATTGCTTCTATCCTGAAAAAACAGTCAGCAGGGGAGATTTCCTTGCCGCGGTGGTAAAGCTGTTGGAGATCCCCATGGATCGGGGCGACTATGCGGCAGTGCCGTCTGATGTGCCCCAATGGCTGCGCCCCTACGTGGCGGCGGCGATTCGTTCCGGCCTGCTCGATGGCTGGCAGGCAGTAGAGGGCGGCAGCTTTGACGGGGAGGCACCCATTACCCAGGCAGAGGCGGCAGTGATCCTGCAAAACGCGCTGGCACTGGGCACAGAGGAATGTGCGGCATTGGATGTGCCCGCCTGGGCGGCGGATTCTGTTTCGGTGATGGCCGAAAACGGCATTATTCTGCAGTGGGATGCGTATCTTACAAGAGAAGTGATGGCAAATGTACTGTACAGGGTCAATATTTTGGCAGTCACAGCGCCTGGCATGTATGTGATCAGAAACGCATAATGCAAAAATTTACGGGACGGCAACGCCGTCCCGTTATTTTTAGTGAAGAGTGAAGAGTGAAGAGAGACGAGAGAAGAGTTATGGTGTCGGCGAAGCCGACAATTTAAATAATACCCGGCACCTACTTGGTTAATGCATAATTTAACGGGACGGTATTGCCGTCCTGTTATTTGTATAATAGACAACGTACGTCCGAAGGAATTGTCATTGCGAGGGAGCGAATAGCGACCGTGGCAATCCGTACTCCTTGCCGCCATCAGGCGGCGCGGTGCTTTGCACCGCAAGAAAACGGATTCCCACGGCTGC
>JAGASJ010000053.1 GCA_017621795.1 Oscillospiraceae bacterium
ATCCTGAGGCACTAATGCCTCTAAATCCACGATAATCGCTTCACTTCTGGCATCTTTTCTCCATTGTTCCATAAAAACACCCCCGTTTCCTTTATTATACCAGAAACGGAGGCTTATTGGAAGTTTTTTGACAGACTGAAAAATGGGACAGTGAAAACTGTCCCATTTTTATTAGCCAAATACGCTCAGCAGGAAGCCTGCGGCGATCGCAGAGCCGATCACACCGGCCACATTGGGGCCCATTGCGTGCATCAGCAGGAAGTTGGAGGGATTGTACTTCTGACCAACCGTATTACTTACACGGGCAGCCATCGGCACCGCGGAAACACCGGCAGAGCCGATGAGGGGATTGACCTTGCCCCGGGTCAGCTTGCACATCACCAAGCCACCCAGCAGGCCGCCAACGGTAGACAGGATGAATGCCACAACGCCCAGTGCCACGATGGACAGGGTCTGCACATTCAGGAAGTTGGCACCGGTCATGGTGGCACCCACAGCGGTGGACAGCAAGATGGTGACAATGTTCATCAGCGAGTTCTGCATGGTGTCGCTGAGACGGTCGGTAACGCCGGTCTCCTTCATCAAATTACCGAACATCAAGCAACCGATCAGGGGTGCGGTATCCGGCAGCAGCAGTGCCACGAACACAGTAACCAGGATGGGGAAGATGATCTTCTCGGTCTTGGATACATTACGGGTCTGCACCATCTTGATCTTCCGCTGCTCCTTGGTGGTCAGCAGCTTCATAAAGGGCGGCTGGATCAGGGGGATCAGCGCCATATAGGAATATGCGGCCACAGCGATGGGTCCAAGCAGGTTGGAAGCCAGCTGACTGGTCAGGAAGATGGCGGTAGGACCGTCCGCACCGCCGATGATGCCGATGGATGCGGCCTCAGGGCCTGTAAAGCCCAGCAGGATCGCACCGAAGAACGCAACAAACACGCCCATCTGTGCGGCGGCGCCCAACAGCAGGCTCTTGGGGTTGGACAGCAGCGGTCCAAAGTCGGTCATTGCGCCCACGCCCATAAAGATCAGGCAGGGGTACAGGCTGGACTTTACACCGATGTAGAAGATATCCAGCAGTCCGCCGTAGTGGATAATATCTGTAAAGTGGATGTGCTCAATGGTGCGGATCACCTCACCGGCCTCACCGGTCACCAAATAGGGTGTGCCGTTTACGTAGGAATCCCACAGGCCTTGATTGTACAGACCTGCACCGGGCAGGTTGCTGAGAATACAGCCGAAGGCAATGCCGCACAGCAGCAACGGCTCAAATTTTTTCACGATGGCCAAGTACAGCAGACCACAGCCGATGATGATCATCACCAGGTTCTGCCAGCCATCCCCTGCGAAGCCTGCAAACAAAGAGGCAAAGCCGCTTTGTTCCCACAGATTCTGCAGGATTTCACCAACATTGATCATTGGTTGCCCTCCTTAACCGATGACAACCAAAGCGTCGCCGGTATTGACGGAAGCACCCTTTGCGGCAACGACCTGCGTGACCGTGCCGGCCTTGGGCGCCAAAATCTCGTTTTCCATCTTCATCGCTTCCAGCACGCACAAAAGGTCGCCTTCCTTTACAGCCTGACCGGCGGTGACGTTCACCTTCAAAATGGTGCCGGGCATAGGGGCGGAAACACTTTCGCCTGCGCCGGTGATGACCGGTGCGGCAGGTGCGGCGGCAGGAGCCGCGGCGGGAGCAGCTGCTGCAGGAGCAGCGGCGGGGGCGGGGGCGGCAGGAGCAACTGCCTCATATTCGGCCAGAAGCATTGCCTGACCTGCTTCGACCTCTACTTCATAAGTACGGCCGTTTAAGGTTACTTTATATTTCATCTTACTCTACCTCCTTGATGGAAATAAAACGCAGCTCGTTCAGGGGCTTGCCCATCTTATCGGCTACAATCGCCATAATCATTGCGGCGGTCTTGGGCTCTACATTATACAGCTTCATGCTGCCGGCAGAGCCGGGTGCGGTAGGTGCGGGCGCAGCCTGCACTGCAGGTGCTTCTTCTGCAGGTGCTACCGTCTTGGCAGCCTTTTTTGCCTTGGCGGCAAATACAGAGCCCAACGCAAAAACCACGACCATCAGCAGAACCAGGCCGAAAAACACCACCGCATAGCCCAGCAATGCCAGAATGCCGGCATCCCCTACGCCCAAATTCTCCAGGGAATTGGCCGCTTCGGTGGGGGGCGGTGCCATTGTTAACATATCCATAACCATAGCTGTTCCTCCTTAGGCCTCAACGATGGTATATGTAGCGGTATTCTCTTCCTTTTCCTTCCGTTCCTCAAAGAACTTCTCGGCCAGGTTGGGGAATGCAATATAGCTCAGCACATCCTCGTCGGACTTTGCAACACCTTCCAGCTTCTTGCGGGTCTCGTCCACAATGGGGGCCAGTGTGTCGGCATAACGGCCCTCCAGGGGCTTCTCGTCACCCAAAATGCGGGCCTGAATGTCCTTGTCGATGGGTGCGGGGGTGGTGCCGTACTCACCGCGGCAGTAAGCCTTGATCTCTTTGGAAACAGTCTTGTAGCGCTCGCCGTCCAAAACGTTGCGGACAGCCTGCACGCCTACCATCTGAGAGGTGGGGGTAACCAGAGGGGGATAACCCATATCGGCACGGACTCTGGGGGTCTCTGCCAGTGCCTCCTCGAACTTATCCAGTGCGTTCATCTGCTTGAGCTGGCTCAGCAGGTTGGAGAGCATACCGCCGGGCACCTGATAGGTCAGGCACTGGGTGTCGGTAGCCATTGCCTTGGGCATCAGGGTGCCGTCGGCAACGAATTCATCACGAAGGGTCTTGAAGAAATCGGACATCTTGGTGGTGCAGGCATCGTCCAGGTCCACCTGATAGCCCAGCTGACGCAGGGCGTAAGCCATGGTCTCGGTAGCGGGCTGAGAAGTACCGCCGGAGAAGGGAGAGATGGCGGTGTCAATAATATCCACGCCTGCTTCCACTGCCTTCAGGTAGGTCATAAAGGCCAAGCCGGTGGTGGAGTGGGTGTGCAGGTCGATGGGCAGATCCACGGCGTCCTTAATGGCGGAAACCATATCGTAGGCTTCCTGGGGACCCATAATGCCGGCCATATCCTTAATACAAATGGTAGAAGCGCCCATTTTCTTCAGCTCCTTTACCATTTCCACGTACTTGGCGTGGGTATGGACAGGAGAGGTGGTGTAGGAGATGGTGCCGGAAGCAATGGCGCCGGCGTTCACAGTGGCTTCCATCGCCACCTTCATATTCTTTACGTCGTTCAGGGCGTCGAAGATACGGATCACATCCATACCGTTTTCCACCGCCTTGGCAACGAACAGCTTGACGAAATCATCGGGGTAGTGGGAATAGCCCAAAACGTTCTGACCGCGCAGCAGCATCTGCAGCTTGGTATTGGGCATCTTGGCGCGGATCTTCCGCAGACGCTCCCAGGGATCCTCGTGCAGGTAACGCAGGCACACGTCAAAGGTGGCGCCGCCCCAGCATTCTGCGGCGTAGTAACCGGCCTTATCAATGGTTTCCAGCATGGGTTCGAACTTCTCGTAGGGCAGGCGGGTTGCGATCAGGGACTGGTTTGCGTCACGCAGAACCGTCTCTACAAATTGAACTTTTCTTGCCATTTTGTATATGACCTCCATAGGAAGAATTTTGTGGCACCGAAAACGGGCCTTATATATCATTTTCGGCATTTGATGCCGAATGTTCCGGCAAAAGACGGCCCTCACACACAGCAGCACTGCGCAAAGTGCCCATCCCTCACCAAGTACACTATACCATATTAAAATGCAATTGTAAACCTATAATTTTCCGTTTTTCCCCGTTCTTTCGTGTTTCCTGCGGATAAAACCCCGGGCGTGTTGATACAACACGCCCGGGGGGTCAGCCTGTCAAAAAAGTATTTTTTGACAGGCTGCAGAGGTCAAAGAAGCGCCAAAGACAAGCAACGCGACCCCGATGTGTATATAGATACTCGAGCGGGGCGCGTTGCGCAGGAAGTCAAAATATCTTGCGGAGCAAGCCCTTTTTTGACAATTGTTTGCGGGACGGGAAACCCGTCCCCTACGGTATATTAAAATATTTAGATTTATATTTTGACGGTTTGGGGGTTCTTTGACACTCTAACCCCGGGCGTGTTGATGCAACACGCCCGGGGTTGGGATTATACAAAGCTCAGCTCATAATAAATTCGTGCAGCGCACGGATATTGGTGTTAAAGTCCACCTTATACATCTCACGCCCCTGTACGAAAATAATACCGGTATAGCTCTTGCCGGCCTCGTTTTCAATGGGGAGCATCCGCTGGGTAATGGGATTGGACATCAGAGAGGGGACCTTCGCAATGTAGCTAAGGATCTCTCCGTTGGTCATATCTGTATTGACGTACGGAAGCATGGTTTCTGCCAGGTCGATGAGGGTGGGAATGCTGGAGGAAGCCGCCTTGTTCATCAGCTTGGTCAACATCGTTCTTTGCCGCCTGGTGCGGACAAAGTCATTGTCGATAAGTCGGATCTGGCAGTATATACGAGCCTGTCTGCCGTTGAGCGTCTGTGTCCCGGAATAGGTTGGGATTTTACTGGTATCTTGTATGTAAAAGGCCTCCGCATCTGTAAGGGTGATTTCCACGCCGCCCAGCAAATCGACGCCCTTTTCAAAAGCGGCAAAATCCACCACCACGTAATGGTCGATTTTAATACGGAAGTTGTTTTCCACCGTCTCGATGAGCAGCTTGGGACCGCCCCAGGAGTAGGCCGCGTTCAGCATGCCCCACTGCTCCCCGTCGGAACGGGGGATACACACATACATAGCGCGCATCAGGGAAGTCAGGTGGATCTTCTTTGTGCGTTCGTTAATGGACAGGATCATCATAGAATCGGATCGGCCGTATTCCCAGCTGGCGTGGCGGTCGGTGCCAACAAGTAAAATATTGGTGATCTTGGAGTCCTTCAGAAATTCGATCTCCTGTGCCTCCTGAAACTCGTTGTGGGCCTGGTCGATATGCTCCACCGAGTCGGTGGCATCCACCGTTTCGCCCTCATAGATTTCCGATTCTGACAGTGTCAGGTTGCCTGTAATTTCGGTACGGTCCACCTTGTTCAGCAGTCCGTTGATGTACAGCCACAGGCCGCCCAGCAGCAGTATGATCAGCAGCAAAATACAGCCAATGACGATCAGCGTGATCTTTAACGCCTTATTCACGGTAAAAACACTCCTTTTGCATTAGTAGGTGCGCACAACTGCCTTGACCAGCCCGATGAGCCGGGCGTTTGTGCCGTCGATGGGGGAATATGCGTCGTTTTCCGGCATTAAAAGCACCTGTCCGTCCGTTAGGTGCAGCCGTTTTACTGTGGCCTCGTCTTCAATGCGGGCCACCACGATCTGGCCGTGGTCGGCAGTTTGCTGGGGACGCACCACCACCAAATCGCCGCTGAGGATCCCTGCACCTACCATACTGTCACCCTGCACGCGCAGGGCAAAGCAGGATTCCTCTCCGTCCCAAAGCAGC
This sequence comes from Oscillospiraceae bacterium, assembly GCA_017621795.1. Classification (GTDB taxonomy): domain Bacteria; phylum Bacillota; class Clostridia; order Oscillospirales; family Oscillospiraceae; genus Faecousia. The sequence continues at coordinate 5,500 of JAGASJ010000053.1, forward strand.
TGCCCTTCCTGATTCTCCACCGCTAAAATGGGCAATCCGGCGGTCACTGTGCCAATGATGGGAATATAGCCGCCCCGCTGGGTAGAGACCACTGCCCGCTTGCGGCCCTTGGAATCGGAGCTTTGCAGCAGACCTTGTGCCTGCAGCTGCTGCAGATGGTAGCTGACAGAGGCGGTGGACTTCAGTCCTACTGCCGCGCCGATCTCACGCACAGAGGGCGCAAAACCGTTTTCCTGGGAGAACTTCCGCACATATTCCAGTATTTTTTCTGCTTTATCCGTTGTTCTTGCCATTTTTGCCCCTCCATTTCTTCTTTCTATAGTAGCACAAATGAGCGAAAATGCAACCGATTTTTTATTTGTGCATAGAATGAGAAAAAGGAGGTATCTTTTTGGAACAGCTTGACCGGGAGAAAATCAGACGGGTTTGGCAGCGGGTACAGGGCACTGTACAACCTGCCGCAGACCCTGAATGCAGTTGTATTTCTGTGGCAGAAAATCTGTACGCCTACAAAAAATTGATGAAAACCGCCTCAGAGCAAGAAAGAGTCCTGTTGCGGCAGCTGATCGCAGACAGCAAAATGCAGCTTTCGGTGCTGCAGGGGATCGAAATAATGGAAAAGGGCGAAAAATCTGCCCTTTTCGTTCCGTCTCAGACGCAGGAGCATCGGGAAAACTTACTGCGGCGGTGTATCGGCCGCACCCTGCAGCTTGCCGCACAACTATCTTCCGTCGGGGAGCATAGCCCCTTTTTTTCTGCGTACCGTCATCTGTCGCAGAGGCTGGGTGACCATCTTTGCACGTTGTTGGCGTTACTGGCTTTGTAATGTGCCCAGCACACCTTCCTGATAAAGGGCGGTAAACTTCACCGGCAGAATGCGGTTATGCAGATCTTCCCCTTCCACATAAACCTTCACATAATTGGGGGCGTGGCCTACAAACCAATCGCCCTCTTTTTCCTCAAAAAGCACGGGATGCACTGTATGCAACAGTGCTGTACGGTAGTTTTCAGACATTTTTTGGGCACACGCCACAGCCCGGCGACTGCGCTCCTCCTTCACACTGTTGGGGTGCTGGCCGGGCATTTTGTCTGCCGGTGTGCCGGGACGGCGGGAGTAGGGAAAAATATGCATATCCGCAAAGCCGCACTTCTGAATAAAGGACAGCCCCTGCGCAAATTCCTCCTCCGTCTCCCCGGGGAAAGCCACGATCATATCGGTGGTGATGGCACATTGGGGGAAGAATCGGTTAAGCAGCTGCACGCTTTCAAAATAACGGGCCGTGTCGTATTTGCGCTTCATACGGGAAAGTACACTGTCACACCCCGCCTGCATGGACAGATGAAAATGGGGGCACAGGTTGGAAAGCCTGCACAGCTTTTCACAAAAGGCCTCGGTGACGATCCGCGGCTCCAAAGAGCCCAAACGGATCCGCATTTGGGGCACCGCCTTACAAATTGCTTCAATCAGCACATCCGGGGTCGGCTTCCCCGGCAGGTCCACGCCCCAGGAGGCGATCTCAATCCCGGTGACCGTTACCTCCTTATAGCCCAGTTTTTGCAGCTGCAATACCTGCTCCACTGCCAGCTCCAAGGGAGCAGAACGCACCGGCCCACGGGTATAGGGAATAATACAGTAGGTACAGAAATTGACACAGCCATCCTGTACCTTCAGCATTCCTCTGGTACGCCCCTCCAGTCCTCCGGCAGGCAGGATCTCAAAGCTGCGGCGGGAAAGTGCACGATCCAGCACCTGACGGGACTGCCGATCCTTTGCGCTTTGGATACAGGCGCGAATAAACGCTGCCCGCTGACTGCTTCCGCCGATCACATCCACCTGCAGCTTTTCCAGAGCCTGCTGATCGTGCTGGGCGTAACAGCCACACACCGCGACGGTGGCAGTGGGACTCAGCTTGCGGCAGCGGCGAATGACCCCACGGTTTTTCTTGTCTGCCACTGCGGTGACAGAGCAGGTATTGATCACATAGCAGTCGCAGGCATCCTCAAAGGGCGCAACCGTATGCCCGTATTCCACCACCAGCTGCTCCATGGCCTGGGTCTCATACTGATTCACTTTGCATCCAAGGGTGTAAAATCCAAATTTCATCGTTAAAACCACCAAAACACAGCATCCTGACTTGTGAAAATCGTCAAGTATTCTAATTGCAATTTCAAAGCTTTATGGTATAATAAGCCTTGTTCGCCCCCCCATTATACTCTATAATTCACTGTTTGTACAGCATTGGAGGATTTGCGATGAAAGAATTTCATATCCTTCTGCGTTCCGGATCTCAGGTGCAATCCTTCGTGAACATCAGTATGCGGCAGCCTTTTGAGATACGGGTCGGCAATGAGGGGCAGGATATTAACGGCAAGGACCTGATGGGGATGTTCAGTCTGGATTATTCCGCACCCATTCGTGTACGGGTCCAATGCTCCCAGGAGGAGTTTTTAGCCTTCCGTCAATGCGCAAAAGAATATTTGGTGTAGTGTACAGTCCCGGGAATACCCGGGGCTGATTTTATTTAGTGAAAAGTGAAGAGTGAAAAGTGAAAAATTAAATTAAATTGTCGGCAACACCGACACCATAACTCTTCACTCTTCACTCTTCACTAAAAAACGGGACGGCGTTGCCGTCCCGTTTTTTATACAATGTGCGTTAGCGGACATATTCGATCACAACCCTACGGTTGGGCTCTGTGCCCACAGAGTAGGTGGTGATCCGATCCATATCCTGCAATGTAGCGTGGATCACGTGACGCTCGTAAGCATTCATAGGCTCCAGGGTGGTGCGGCGACGTGCCTTCAGCACCTGCTGTGCCTTCTTCTGGGCGTAGCGGCGCAGAGAATCCTCCCGCTTGCCACGGTATTGCTCTGCATCTACATTGATGCGAATATGACCTTCTACGGTGCGTCCCACGGAGTAGTTGCACAGATGCTGAATGGCATCCAGTGTGTCGCCGCGGCGGCCGATCAGGTAGCCCAGATCTTCGCCCACCAGCTCTGCCTCATAGGTGTTGTCGTCCACCTTGCGGGCATGGGGAACGGCCTGAGAATTCATGTGCTCCAGAAGACCCTTCAGGAACTTCTCGATCTTCTCCTCCACACTGCCTTCTGCGGCAGGTGCATACACCTTCGGCTCCTTGGGTGCTTCCTTCTTGGGCTCGGGCTTCTTCATTTCCGCTTTGGGTGCTTCCTTCTTGGGCGCAGCCTTGGGCTCTTCCTTCTTGGGTTCAGCCTTGGGTGCGACAGGAGCAGCCTCCACAGGCTTTTTTGCCTTGGGCTTGTTGCTGCGGGATGCGGCGCCCAGTGCACTCTTGGGTGCGGCAGGTGCAACGTCCGGTGCTTCGTAAGTCACCTGTACCTTTGCAGGTGCGGCGCCGAAGCCTAAAAAGCCGGATTTGGCCTGTGCCAAAACCTGAACAGATACGCTGTCTCTATCCAACCCCAGCTGGGTCAATGCCGCTTCAATGGCAAGGTCAATGGTCTTGCCGGTGGTTACAATGCTTTTTTCCATTATTTCTCCTCCTCCGTCTCCTGAGACGCATAACGGTCGGGATCATAATTGCGGCCTTTGCAGAAGGGACGGTCGGGGATGCCGGACATTACCTGCGGTTCTTCCTCTTCCTCCTCTACAATGCCCCGCTTGGCATTGTACTCCTTCTTTGCGGCGGCCTTTTGTGCATTTTGTTCCCGCTGCTGCTTCTGCTGGAGCTTCTTCTTGCTGGTGTTTTCAGTGATGCCTTCAGGATTGGCGGCACGGCGCTCCGCACGGATGCGCTCTTTTTCCAGCTCTGCCAGCTCTTCTTCCATCGCCTTTTGCAGGCGCAGAGCATCCTCTGCATCGTATTCCTTACGCAGGGATTTGGTGATCGCCACGTCCATGACCGTGCCCACAACGCCCTGGATCAGCCAGTACAGGCTCATTGCGGCGGGCATACTGAAGCCGATGAAAATGGTCATGATCGGCATAACATACATCATGACCTTGCCGGACTTGCCTGCCTGGGATTCCTTGGCAGTTTCCTTGTCCTCCACGCCCTTGGCATCGGTAACCAGGGAATTATTTGCGCGCTGAGAGATCAGCATGGTCAGCATCTGGCTGCCGGCAGACAGCACCGGCAGTAAAAATCCGCCAATGTGTGCCCAGTCCCAGGACCACAGGGTTTTGTTGAAGATCTTGTACTCCGGCACAGCTGCCAGGTCAATGCCCAGGAAGCTGAAGTTTACGCCGGCAGCAACACGGCCTGCATCGGTAATGCCCTCAACGCCTGCGATCACAGCAGGGTCGATCTCCCACAGATGGGCGGCAGTGACCATTTGCTTGTAGTAGTCCAGGCCCTTGAAGGCAGTCTCATGCTCTGCGCGGACAAGCTCCATCAGTTCCTTTGCCACCGCATCGGACTGGTGCAGAATATAGGTCAGGGGTTCACGGATGACCTGATAAAGGGGAATCAAAATCAGCAGAGGCAGCAAAGACCACAGACAGCCGCCGCCCATAGATACGCCTTCTTCTTTGTAAAGCTTGCGAATCTCCTCGCTCTGCTTCATTTGGTCGTTTTCGTACTTCTTTTGAATGTACTTCAGCCTGGGGGTCAGGCGAGACATTTTCATGGTAGAGCGTCTGCTCTTGATGGTGGTGGGCATCAGCACCAGCTTGACGATCAAAGAGAACAAGATCAGTGCAAGACCGTAGTTGTTGGAAAACTGATACAGCCAGTCCAGCAAATAGCCGAAGCCAATTCGAATATACTCAAAAATGCCGAGAATCATTAAAGTTCCTCCTAATATTTAAGGCACGGGGTCGTAATAGTCCCCTTTGTGGAAGGGGTGACAGCGCAAAAAGCGGCGCAAAGCCAAATAGCCGCCCTTCAACGCCCCGTATTTGGTAATTGCTTCGTAAGCGTAAGCGGAGCAGGTAGGGGTAAATCTACAACGGGAAGGAAACGCGGGAGAGATGTGCTTCTGATAGAAGCGGATCATTGCTAAAAATATCTTTTTCATCGCAAGACACCTGCTTTTTCTGCCAAGGACAGATAGGCGGCAGTCAGTTTGGAAAAGTCCGCATCCACGCAGCGACTGCGCGCTACCACCACAATATCATATCCCGCGGCAAACCGCGCTTCATTCAGGCGATAGATCTCCCGCAGGCGGCGGCGTACCCGATTGCGCACATGGGCCTTGCCCAGCTTTTTACTGACGGTGATGCCCACACGGTTACGTTCCGTGTGATTGGCTTTGGCGTAAAACACCAAAAAGCCGTTGGCCTTTCCGTCTGTATGGTACAGCTTGCGGAAAATATGATTTAGTTTCAAACTGGATGAAAACCTCATAATCCTCTCTCCACTACAGAAAGAACGGCACACAGAATGTGTGCTCAAATAAAAAAGGGAGCAGGGCGAAAGAATTATTCGCCCTGCTATCACTCCCGTTTTGCGTGGAGCGACGCTCCAGCGTGTAGTTACCCAAGGCTAAACTCAGGCGGACAGAACCTTGCGGCCCTTTGCGCGGCGGCGAGCAAGAACCTTGCGGCCATTGGAAGTAGCCATTCTCTGGCGGAAACCGTGAACCTTGGAACGGTGACGGCGGCTGGGCTGATAGGTACGCTTCATCGGGGTACACCTCCTGTCAAATTCTTTATATGCTCAACAGCCCGAAGGCCGTAGCAAAGCATAGTAAACGACCATACATCGTCATTCTATCGCATTATAACCGAAAACTACCCTCAGGTCAACAATTATTTTTTCACCTGTACCTTTTATTATATAAAAACGGGGAAAAAACAGCGGGCGGATGATATCCGCCCCTACGATGTTGAACAAAAACGTGCGATATAGACCGTAGGGGCGGATATCATCCGCCCGCAATTATTTTAATCCTTCGGCTCTGCCGACACCATAACTTTCAATTGTCAATTTACCGTAATTGTTTGAGCAAGTCCCAAAAATCTGCAACGCGCCAATCGCAGGGGGGATATTGGGGGATATCCGGGGTCAGCAGATGGATGGTTTTGCATCCGGCGTTGTAGCCCGATTCCAGATCGCAGCTGCGGTCACCCACCATCACGGTATCCTCAGCCGTGCCGCCGTATTTTTCCATCAGGTACAGGATCGGCGCAGGCGAAGGCTTGTACACAAACCGCGGATGGGCGGTAGTAATGATCTCCCGAAAGCAGTCGGTCAATTGTGCCTTTTCCAGATACGGATAGGTAGATTCTCCCCGATTGGTAAATATGTAATTATAACCGCCGTTGCTGCGGATCTGCTCCAGCACCTCCCGCACCCCCGGAAAGGGCGGCGCGGTATCCAGGTGTTGGTTTACATAATATTTATCGTAGTGCTCTTTCATATCCGGGATATTGTATTTTTCGCCGTAGTAGCGGATGGCGTGAGGCACATTGATGAGCATTTGCTCATGAATATTTTTCCTGCTTTCCGTAATGCCGCAATCCCGCAAGGCTTTTTGCATATAGCCGGTGAGGTTGGGATAGGTGTCAAACAGTGTGCCGTCAAAATCCCAAATAAAATGTTTTAAAGACCTCATCTTTTGTCCCTCTTTTTGCAGTTGCCGATCAGCCCGCCATCGCCAGCATCAGGCAGAAGCCCACCAGCAGCGCATAAGTCGCCCCCCGTTCCTCGCCGTGGGCGTGAGTCTCCGGGATCATCTCATCGCTGATGACATAGAGCATCGTGCCGCCTGCAAATGCCAGCGCGAAGGGTAAAACAGCGGCAGACACGGTTACCGCAAAATAGCCCAAGAACGTTCCAAATATCTCCACCACACCGGTCATGGTTGCCACAATACAGGTGCGCAGAGGCTTCATCCCCGCCGCCAGCATCGGTCCGATGATCACCATACCCTCCGGGATGTTTTGCAGTGCAATACCGGCGGCAATGGTCAGTGCCTGCTCGTTGTTGTCTGTACCGAAGCCCACACCGGCGGCAATGCCCTCCGGCAAATTGTGAATGGCGATGGCCAGTACAAAGAGCAGCACCCTGTTCAGCTTTTGGGTATCCGAGGGATGCTGCTCCTGATCCGCACCGGAAAGACGGTGCAGGTGGGGCACCAGCTTATCCAGCAGGTTCAGGCAGAAGGCGCCGCAAAAAATACCTGCTACGGCGACCCAAATGCCCCATTTGCCGCCGCCTTCCACCGCGGGCACGATCAGCCCCAATACGGCGGCGCACAGCATCACGCCTGCGGCAAAGGACAGCACGATGTCACTGAATTTATGGGAAATATTTTTAAAGACAAAGCCTAAGAGCGCGCCGACGATGGTCGCGCCGCCAACGCCCAGCGCTGTAAGAAAAACAAGCTGCATAAAATCTCCTCCTTTTTATTAGTATAGCACATATTCCGAAAATTTCCATAAAAAGGAGAAAAAAACAGCTTTTAATTCTCCGAGCGAATAAACTTTCCGGCAGGTGTGCGCAAAAGCACAAAGCCCAGCACCATCACCATCACCATATCCGGCAGCATATACGCACCGTTATACAGGGCCGAATAGATCCAGGGAGAGGTCATGGTCATCTTGAAAAATTCCTCCGGCATATACTCTGCCCAAATGGTGGCACCTACCACATAATGCACCAAAAACCGCAGGGTACAGGCCACAGCCGTTGCCCGATAGAACTTGCCTTTAAACAGTCCCGCTGTGCCCACGACCATATAGGCGATCAAAAAATCACCCAGGATGCTCTCCCAGCCGATGGCAATGCCCCCTTCAAACAGGGCCTGCAGTACCGCGTGGGCAGTGCTCACGATCATTCCGGGACCAAAGCCCCAGCGCACGCAGTACAAAATGATGGGAAACATACTAAGGTCGATAGAGCCGCCCCAGGGGAACTTATACAGGGGCAAAAAGCTAAGGATTTCCGCCAGCGCAATACAGATTGCGCCCTCTGTCAGTCGGCGGACGCGCAGATGGGTCTTACTTTGCATGAAGATACCTCCAATAAAAAATATCGCATTGCAACCGTCAAAGGTGCAATGCGATCCATAAAAGGTATCTTTACATCAGCATCTTTTCCTACGACGGTACAAACCGTATCAGGTTCACGGGTTGAGGCAAGGAAGCCTCCTCTCAGCCGATCCAGTTCGGCACCCCGAAGACGAATGTTGTAATGCGTAAAATGATTATATATCGGTTGGTTTCGGAAGTCAAGCCATTTCTGTGTTGAGCACCTTACCGCCCAAAATGTGGAAATGCAGGTGGTGCACCGTCTGCCCCGCGTCCGCGCCGCAGTTGGATACCACACGGTAGCCGTTTGTCAGCTGCTCCCGGGCCGCAATGGCGGGAATGACCTCAAAAATGTGGGCGACCAGCTTGCTGTTTGCTTCGGTGATCTCTCCGACAGATGCAATATGCTCCTTGGGGATCACCAAAATATGGGTGGGTGCCTGGGGGGCAATGTCCCGAAAAGCCAAAATCTGCTCGTCCTCATAGACCTTGGTGGACGGGATCTCCCCGTGGGCAATCTTACAAAATAAACAATCCATTTTTCTACCTCCTACAGTAACCGACGATGCAATCGTCTGCGATCATTACAGGCCAAAAATATGCAGTACACCGGCGCTGGCAAATGCCATAATACATCCGGCCATTATTACACCCAGGCACACTGCCCCTGCAGTGGTCTTCGGGCCTAAGTTCAGAAGGCTTGCCGCCAACGTGCCGGTCCACGCACCGGTACCGGGCAGGGGAATGCCCACAAACAGCATCAGTGCCACAAAGCTTCCGAAGCGGCCGGTGGACCTGGTCAGCTTCCGTCCTGCCTTTTCGCCCTTTTCCAGGCAGAAGCCGCAGAACTTTCCGATGTGCTTCTGTTTTGCGCCCCACAGCAAAAATTTACGGGCAAACATATAGACGATCGGTACAGGCAGTAAATTGGCAATGGCGCACATAAATACCGCCGGCACGCGGTCCAGCCCCGCCGCCATTGCATAGGGCACGCCGCCTCTGAGCTCCACTATGGGGACCATGGAAATCAAAAAAGCAATGATGTACTTTGTCATGGCTTGCTCCTTTTTAAAGTGTTCTTTTATTGTAGCACAACTGCGTCCCGGTTGCAACGGAAATATGGAAAGTGGAGAGAAAGTGCCCTGTTTTTATGGCTTTTCAGCCTCTCTGTGGGGCACATAAAAAGAAAATACTTCCATTTTTTGAAAAAGTGTGGTATACTGTGTGAGAATTTTGCGAAAAGAGGCATACTATGAAAAAAAATACTGTTCTGTCCATTGTTGCGGCAGTGCTTTTTTTGATCGGTCTTGTGCTGATGCTGGTGGTCGTGCCTATGCTCTCCGACGACGGGTCGGTCACCACTACAGCAGTGGCAACTACCGAGCCGCCCACCACCGTGCCGCCCACCACCGAGCCACCCACAGAGCCCACTACCGAAGCACCCACCAACCCTCCGGCAGAGACTACGCCCCCCCGGGAGCTGAACCTCACCGCCAGCAAGGCCTTTGTTTATAACTGCACCGCAGATTATATGGTATACGCCGGCGGCGATATGGATGAAAAGATCTCTCCCGCCAGCCTGACAAAGCTTCTGACCGGCCACGTGGTGCTGCAGCATCTAAACCCCGCCACGGTGATTACCGTGGGTGAGGAGATCACCTGGATCGACCCGGATTCCTCCTGGGCAAATCTGCATCAGGGCAATCAGCTCACTGTGGAAATGCTGATTCAGGGGCTGATGATGCAAAGCGGCAACGATGCCGCCTATACCCTGGCCGTTGCCTGCGGGCGTACCATCCGCAACGACCAGAATCTAAACGCCCGGGATGCTTTGGGCGTCTTTATGGACGAGATGAATAATGAAGCCCGCCTTTTGGGTCTGAGCAACACCCACTATGTAAATCCCGACGGCATTGATGCCCAGGGGCACTACACCAGCTGTAACGATCTCGTCACCATTTCCAAGATCGTGATGGAAAATCCGCTTCTTATGAAATACTGCGGTATGGCCACCGCCAACGTCACCTTCCAATCCGGCGAAAGCTACACCTGGAACAACAGCAACTACCTGCTCCACGAAAGTATGAATTGCTACACGCCGGAGGCCATCGGCCTGAAAACCGGCAGTACATACAATGCAGGCAAATGCCTCATCTCCGTTTTTAAACAGGAAGACGGCACCGTTTTGATGGTAGGTGTGCTGGGCAGCAGCTCCGACGCCGAAAGATACAACGACACCCTGATCCTCTATAACCGTTTTAAATAAGCGAAAAACAAACTGCCACCCCCCGGGTGGCAGTTTTGCGTATGTAACAGCATGAACCAACATTTAAACTGTAGGGAACGGCCTGTGTGCCGTTCCGAATTGCAAAACGAAAAAGGAACGACACATAGGTCGATCCCTTCGGAAACGAAGGGATCGGATTCCCCGTCCTTGCGCGTCTGCAAATGAGGAGGTCTTATACTATCTGAAGTTTTTATGGCAATTTTGTTTTAAAAACTCTTTGATTTCACCACGGTCTTTATCTTCATAATACCCGATCAAAAGCTTTTTAAATGCAGGCACGTGATTTTCCGGAATAACCAAAAGCCCCCCCGCTTTTGAGATCAAATAGTGATTTGCAAAAATAACCGCGGCGCGTTTATTGCCGTCATTGAATATCTGTGTTTTCATACAGTAAAGGCAAAGGTCCACAGCAATATTTATTGCTTCTTCGTCACGGCTTATGATTTCTAAAATATTTTCCATAACCACGGTTTCTATAGGCAGCGGCGGAACATAGGAAGTGCCGCCGATGGTTACAGGTACGCCCCTGATTCTGCCGCCGCTTGTATAAAATCCCTCGTTTACCAGCTTTGCGATGTGACACAAAATAGAGTAGTCGCTTTTAACCTGCAAAACATTCTGATCTAAGACAAACTCCCAGGCGTGTTTCAGATTCAGTATTTTTTGCACATCACTTGCAGTGACGCCATTGATCCTGCCATTATCGATAATATCCTCGGTTTGAGGGAAAGAAGTAGCAACCCCTTCCAAAACCGCCTGATCATAAATGGACAATTTCATATTCATTCTGGCAAAGTCCAGATTTAAAATCACATCGGGAGCCAGTTCACTTTCCGTAAAACCTTTTTCGGCAAGCGCTTTTTCCACCTTGCGTATTTGTTTGCGCAGCTCCTTCGCCTCCACATTGTTGCGCAGTAAAAGCTGATAGAGTGTATCAGAATATACATCCACATAGGTAGAGATTACCCGGCTCCCCACACGCTTGCGAATATAAAGATACTTTCCGCTGCCGTTTTCTTTTATTTCGGGAGTGCCATCATAAGCCAGCAACTTCAGTCTGGCGTTTAAATCAGAGCGTTGCTCCAATAATTCTTGTATCTCAGGGTAGTTATTCATACCAAAACTCCTTTTAAGGAACTTTTTGTATTTTTATTTTAATATTTGTTCCCTAAAATGTCAAGAATGATTCTTCGCCCCCAATCGACTGATTTGCACAGTAGGAACAGCGTAATTTGTAAAATGGTTGTATGTACAAGGGGCCTTTGGGGCGTCGGGGCGCCGCCCCCTACAAGCATAAACCGATATTATTGGATCTGCTGGACTTTTGGGTTTTATTTTGGTATAACATAAATAACGATCGAAAAAAGGAAGCAGAGGGTCAAAATGGAGATAGAGAAGTTAAGCGCACTGGTATGCGCGGTGCAGCAGGGTGACCGCCAGGCGGCGGACGAGCTCTATATGCAAACCCACCAAGGGTTATATTACTACATATCCAAAACTGTAAACGACGCCGAGCTGGCACAGGATCTGCTGCAGGAGACCTTTATAGAAATATATCAGACCATCGGCAATCTGAAAGAGCCGGCGGCGTTCTTAAAATGGAGCAGGCAGATCGCCTATCACAGGTGTACCGCCTATGGCCGAAAGACCAGAGATCTTCTTGTGGACGAAAACGAAGACGGGCTGAGCGTATTGGATACCATTGAGGAAGAACGGGCAGAATTTATCCCGGACGAGGCCTTGGACAAAGAGGACCTGAAAAAGACCATTCGGGCAATGCTGGCAGAGCTGCCCATCGAGCAGCGCAGTGCGCTGATGCTGCGGTACTTCGATGAAATATCCGTAAAGGAAATTGCCGAGATTCAGGGCGTTACCGAGGGAACGGTGAAAAGCCGCCTGAATTATGCCCGGAAATCCCTTCAGAAATCCGTGGAGACCTACGAAAAGAAAAGCGGTGTCAAGCTCCGTTGCGCCGGTGCAGTGCCCCTGCTTTTGTGGCTGTTTGCCAACGAGTTCGGTGCTGCCTCGGCTTCCGGTGCTGCTTCCGCTGCCGCCGGTGCGGCAGCGGGAGCTGTGGCAGAGGGTGTAAAAGCCGCAGGAAGATTTGCGGCCAAAAAGGTAATTGCCGGAATTGCCGCGGCAGCCGTTGTGGCAGGTGGTGCCGCCACTGCATTTTTGCTACATAAAGCGCCGGAAAAGCCGATGCAATGGTATGGCTACGGTGACTTCTCTTCGTCCCTGCAGGCGCGCCGCTTTGAACTGGAAGTGGACGAAATGGATGATGATTCCATCAGCGGTCGTTTGGAAGCTTCCCACCTGTATGAAGATCAATACGGCTCAGACTTTACCGGCACAGGGCGGGAAGAAGACGGGATCGTCACTTATACCATTACATACGAAGAGCCCTGGTCGTTCGTCCTCACATACGAACAGATGGAGCTCATATACGACAAAGCAGAGGACTGCTTTTCTTTAGATGATCCTTTCTGCGTGACGATGGATCGGGTTTCCCGGGCATCCTCCCGGGTGCTGGTGGAAAACGGGCATTGGTCCGGCTTTGGGGAAGACCGTTTTTACCTTCTTGAAAGCACCGGCCATCTGTTTGACGTTCAGATCCACCGAATGACCGAGGACGCCGTCAGCGGACAGCTGACCGTTTCCTACGAGGATCAGGTGGACCATCTTACTGCGTTTACAGGCAGAGGTTATTTAGAAGATGGGCGCTATCATTTTGAGCTCCTGCTGGAAACACCCCGAACGGATACTTCTCCCCTTTTCGATATGACAGCAGACCGATGCTGGCTGCAATATGATCCCGAAAAGGAGACCTTGGAGCTCTTTTTATTGAGCGTCTATTCCGCAAATTTGGAAAAAGGAAAATAATTTTCAAAAATATAAAACCTTTTGCCGTGCCGTTACCCCTTACAAGCAGAGGGGTGATCCGGTGAAAGCGCATTACAACCTGTACTACCTGTACTTGGAGGAGCAGGAGCAGCATCCTCTGAGCACACAGCAAAGCGAAACGATCCGAAAAAATATTGAAAAATATTTTGAAAAGATAAAACCGCCGTGGAAGCCACTACCCCTTATAAGCAGTGAGCAGAAATCACAAAAAATGAAATCAAATAAAAAAGGAGAAACTTAAAATGAAAAAACTGCTTTGTATGATTCTTTCCCTGATGATGGTGTTGGGCCTGTGCGCCTGTGGAACGGGAACATCCGATAAGGGTCCGTCAGGCCCCTCCGGCAATAAGAACAACCTTTCCGATACTGAAGCGGTGGAGGCCGCTTTGGTTGGCACTTGGTTGCCCGACCACTATGCGCAAGAAAAAGAGACCGCCGAAGTTTTGAAATTCAACAAAGACGGCACCGTTGAAATGCTGGGTGCTACCTACACTTGGAAGGTCAGATCCGCAAGCGCAAAAGACAGCGCCAGCATCGCCTTTTATGACGGAGAGACCTGCTTCAACACCGCAAAGTACTATTTAAAAGAAGGCGTGCGCAATTATCTTGTTTTTGAGTACGTTCAGGGCTCCCGTGAGCAGTATAAGCTTGAACACCTGGGATACCACAAGGAGTCAGATTATCAGGTGATCGAGATCACAATGGACAATTACGAAGACTACTTTGAAACGGTGGAATGTGTTTCTGTGACAGAGGATTCCTTCGGTGATGCGACCAAAATAACGATCTATAGAGGTCTTGCCTTTAATGAAGAGCACGGCAAGGTAAACCATACCATTTCTCAGGGCGCATTTGAGCTTGCTTTCCATACGCAAAGCCGGTACAAAGTAACCGCCGACAAAGCGACCGCTGAATACACCTTTGGCGAAAAGGTGTACGACGGAAATCCGCACACCGATATAAAAGACTGCCAGAAATTAGGTGTTCTGGACGATCACTACGGCATTTTGTTCACTTACGGGATCATCAGCAACTTCCCCACCGATACAGTTTATATCGATGACGAGATGGAAGTAACCAGAGTCATCGGCACATTGTACGTTTACACCCCCGCAGAATAAAATATAAACCAAACGGGGGTGTCTCAAAACGAATGAGACACCCCCGAAAATGAATACTTATTTGATGATCACTGTAGGGAACGGCCTGTGTGCCGTTCCGAATTGCATATTTTGAAGAAAAATCTGTGGAATGACACATCGGTCATTCCCTACATATACAATTTAAGAGCGCATCGGTTTTACCGTATGACCGCCTTGATCCGGTTGATCACTTCACGGACCTTCTTTTTGTGATAACCCACCAAATAGCCGTCCAAACTAAACTCGCCGCCAAGATCCGACCGCACCCAGCCGGTGATGTGGAGCGTGCTTTGATCGATAAACTCATATTTTATATATTTAATGGAGGTAAATACACCGTTGCCGCACTTCCAAACATGCTCGCCCTTTTCAAAAACCAGCTCATATTTTTCTTCCGTCAGGATCTTTTTGATGCTTGCTTCGGTAGCAGCTGCGTCTGTATACGAAAAAACATAGGTCGTCCTTGCCATAACCGCACCCCTTTCAATGATCATCTATGATATCATAGCGGTTTTGGGATGTCAACAGGGCAGAACAGGCCGCCCCAAAAGGGCACGCAGGCCGTTTCCTATTTTTATCTCCAACGGAAATTTCCAAAATACTATTGCAATTTTAGCGGTGATGTGGTATATTTGCACCAGTGCAATTTGCACTGGTGCAAATTATTGTTTGCATTTACAACATCGTTAAAGGTGATGAAATGGCGCGCGCGGGAACGACTACAAAATATGAGATCATCCAGGCGGCATCGGAGTTCTTTTTTACGGAAGGCATTTCCAATACCTCCCCACGTATGATCGCGGAAAAGCTGGGGCTTAGCACCGGCAATATCACATATTATTTTAAAAGCAAGGAGCATTTGCTGCTGACTGTGGTGGAAGAGCTGTGCAGCTTCCAGTGGCGTATGCTGGAGGCGGAAATCGACAAAGGCATCGGCTCGGCGGCCTCTGTCTGCCTGGAAACGATGACCGTAGCCGTCGCTTGCGCGGAAAGCCGGATTGCAAGAGATTTCTTTATTGCCACCTTCCAAAGTGAGCTTTGCCGCAATCATCTGCGCCAGGACCACGTGGATCGGGCAAAGAAGATCTTTGCGGCGGAATGTAGCGGTTGGACAGATGAACAGTTCCATCAGGCAGAGCTTCTCATTATGGGGCTGCAGTATTCCGCCATTGCTCCGACCGATGCAAACATTCCTCTGAAAATGCGAATATCCGGTGCCCTGAACCAAATTCTAAGCATCTACAATGTGGATGCAGAAACACGGCAAAAGGAAATTCAAAAGATCCTGGATAAAGACTGCCGCAATATCAGCAAGCGGGTGATGGCAGCCTTTACAGACTTTGTTCAGAAAAAGAACGCGGAGATGCTGCACGAAGCGCAAGATGTTCTTTCAAAAAAAGACGCCTGATTCATTTACTTGTAAAAAACGGCGAGCGCCCATTCTCAAAATTCAAAACGGAGGAAATGATATGAAAATGAAATTGAAGTTTTCAAGCAGAATACTTACCCTTGTGTTTGCGCTGGTGATGGTGGCAGGGATACTTTCTATGACCGCCTTGGCGGCAGAGGAAGAAACGTACGGTCTGTGGATCGGCAACGATCAATTCACCTCCCAAAAGCGCACCATTGCCGGGCAGACCGGTACGGCAACATACGACCCGGATACCAAAACACTGACGCTGGACCACTTTACATATATCGGCAGCGGACAGGAGGCCAATAGCGATATTAGCATCCTTATATACGCCGAAGAGGATCTGAACATCGTCTTAAAAGGTGAAAACAAGCTGATCAGCACCTGCGATTGCCATCTCTTCAATTACGGAATTTATAACGCAACCGGTTTTACCACCATCGTCGGCACGGATATGCAAAACGATTCTCTGCTGGTGCAGTCCAAAGGTACAGGGCACAGTATGGGAATGTACACTTATTCCAAGGGCGTCCGCGTGGAAAACTGTACACTGACTGTTCAATGTGAGCTGGAAGGCAACACGAATATTGCAATGTATTTTGGAGGCGAATCAACCTTCCGCAACTGCACGGTTGATGTTTCCTGTGCAAATGCCCAGGGACTGCAAAACGGCATTTTTGTATCGGGCGGCCTCAACATAGAGGAAAGTACTGTTACGGTTTCTGTTTCCGATGGCGAAGCCTTCGTGGGAAGGATCAATCTGAACTATCCCGGCGGTTATGCCTGGAAGGTCAGCCGGGACAGCGAATACAGCACAGACCCCTTTACCTATAACCAGGAAAGCGATCTTGCAATCAAGCCCGCGGCTTTTATGGCAACCTGGACTGACGGTGACGGTGCTTCTTATGAAAAAGCATTTCGGTACGGTGAAGTGATCACCCTGCCCACCAGCACGTTTTTTGAAGAGACCTTCCGCAGAAGCGGATACACACTGACCCAATGGCAGGGCTATACCGAGGGTATGACTATGCCCATGGGCAGCGTGACCTTTACCGCCGTTTACGCCCCCAAGCAATACACCGTCTCTTTTGATACCAACGGCGCAGAAACCATCGACCCCATTACCGTTACCTACGCAGAGAAATACGGCAGTTTGCCTTCCTCGTCAATCACAGGGCTGTCCGGCGGCAACAAAAACTGGTATCTTGTAGATCCATACGGATCCGTTACCGAAACGAACATCAAAAACCTGAGCATCGTAACCGTGGCAAAGGATCACAAACTGTTTATCAAACGCAATGTGCTGTCCCCCACTGTGAGCATTGAACTACGCGTGCCGGGCGGTATTTCCGACAGCTATCAGTATTACATCCCCGGCACGTCACAGCGCATTCTGACTGCCAATGTAGGAAATATGAATACCGATATTTTAGATTATACCTATCAGTGGTATAAAGACGGAGCCGCTATTGATGGTGCGACCTCCAATGTGCTGACCCTTGACGGCAATGTATCCGACAGCGGCACCTACAAGGTGGAGGTCACCGCAACGCTGAAGGATGGTACAGGCATCGTGGTAACAAATCCATCTGCCACCGGCTCTAAGGAGCAGAAAGTCAAGATCCTGCACGCCGCCAACACCTTAAACTATAATGAAAATGGCGGCGAAGGCGGTCCCCAAAGCGCCTATACCGGCGGCACAAGCCTGAATATCTCTGATGATGCGCCGATCAGAGAGCATTACATTTTCACCGGCTGGAACACGGAAGCTGACGGCAGCGGCGACAGCTATACATCTGAGGACGTTTACACCTTCCAAAACGACAACGGAAACGGCGGCTGCACAGTGATCCTGTATGCGCAATGGAAGGCCGTGGAGCACACCGTCACCTATATGGCAGATGGTGAAACGGTATCGACCGAAAAGGTGGCACACGGTCAGGATGCAACGCTTCCCGCTGTTCCCCCCAAGGATGGATACACCGGCAAGTGGGATAATGACGGCAAGAACATCATCGAGGACCGAACGATCAGCGCGGTTTACACGGAAATTCCCCCTGTCACCCCCGACGAAGGAAAACCGAGCGATCCCGATTCCCCTGCAACCGGCGACAGCAGCAATCCCTGGCTGTGGGCAGTCCTCCTGGTCGTAAGCGGCAGCGCAGTCATTGCCCTGACCGTTGCCAACAGAAAAAAGAACAACACATAAGCCGAAACAGCGCAGTAGATAATTCTACTGCGCTGCTTAGACTGTCAAAGAACCCTATAAATGCGCAAATATGGCTCCCTCTGACGAGGGAGCTGGCTAATTGCCGATTTTAGGCAATTAGCCTGAGGGAGAGAAAAAACAGAAAAGTCTAACCATATTGTATAGACTTTTCTGAACTTTTCAGGCCTTCTCTCCCCCAGTCAGCCTGTTCGGCTGACAGCCCCCTCGTCAGAGGGGGCCAAGGGGAAAGGTGCTTTTTGACAGACTGAACAGCGCAGTAGAAAATTCTACTGCGCTGTTATTTACAACAGAACTTCCTTGTTTGTTCCGTAAAAGATATCGTCTTGATTGCTGATCAGCTTGAAAAATTCTTCCAATCGGACCCAATGATCCGCACCGTAGTCCATTTCAAAGGAATGTCCCCAAATATAAAATATTTTTGGGCTTTCCGTTTTCAGCTCCACAAACGCCCTGCCCAGACGCATCATTTCTTCAAAATCAAGATGATAGGCCGTGGGGTTAAAGCGGTACAGGTCTTCCTGCAGATCAAAGCGGCCGGTTGTGGTAATGGTGCGGCTATACCGAACGCCGGTGTTTTTCTTTATAATTTCTGCAACACGGTCATCATTATTTACGCCGCCGCAGGGATATGCCATACCAACCACCTCATAGCCCGCAAGCTGGGATAACTGAAGTCGGTCCGTCTCTACCTGACGGATGATCTCAGATGCGTCACATTGGGTAAGGTTTGGATGGGTCAAGGTATGGACGGCGACCTCGTGACCGTCATAAATGGTTCTTACATCTTCTGAATGTACCTTATAATGGGAGATCCGCTGACCCTCCCGGATCAACATTCCCTTTTGCGACAAAAGCTGGGAATTTAAGTTGAAGGTGCATTTTAAGCCGTACTTGTTTAGTAGCTCAATGAGCCGAATATCCTGTGTTACGCCGTCATCGTAGCTGAACGTCACGGCTTTTTTCTTCCCTTGGTCAAAAAAGCCCATATCATCACCGCCTTTTGTTTCATTATAGCATCGAGCATTGAAAAAGTAAATCCTGCGGTATAATCTCCCTCTTTTACAAATAATCGCATCGTAATTTGTAAAATGATTGTAGGGAACGGCCTGCGTGCCGTTCCGCATTGCAAAACGAAAAATGGAACGACACATAGGTCGTTCCCTACGGAAAAGGAGAAAGATATATGAAATCAACAGGAATTGTTCGTCGGGTGGAGGAATGAGGTATAATAACACCAAGAGCGATAAAGCCGCATAAACACTGGGCTTTTGGACGATTTTGGAGCAAAAATTTTGGGGGAAACAGCATATTTTGACCGACACATCGCAAAAGCGAGGGGAGATCCCCTCGCTTTTTGCTGTGCATACTATAAAAACTTTTTAGTTCTTTTTCCCGAATACTTCTTGAATTGCCTCAAGGTAACCGTAGCCGTAAAAATCGTCAGGCTCCAAGTAACTTGTTTCTGTCCACTCGTTCCAACTGTTTACCGTGATCAAATGAACGCCTGCCTGCTCGCAGTATTCTTTGGCATATTCCAGGCATTTTTTAAAGTTTTCAGGTGTATTGTTGGTGATGATCGGGGTGATATAATTTTTGAAACGGGGGTTATTATCCCAACCAACCGATACGTTTGGAAAATAGGAAACCGAATATTCGTCTTTAATTTCTCTCCAAAGCTTCTTTACATCTTCAAGCACATCAAGATAATCTCTGTCAACATCGGTCATATGAGCAAACTGATAATTCGTCACCGAGCTAAACCCGAGGGTATTTACAAGTGCACGTTCATTTTCAATAGGCTTACCGTCAACGCCCGAATGGTTTTTGATTTTGCCGTTCCAACGGATAAATTGCAGATGTACACCGCCCAAACCTTCTTTTTGGGCTTCCTTGTTCAGCCACTGCAAAGCATCGACCGTTTCGGCAATCCCGCCTAAACCGTTTATCAAATTGTTAATATCATAAATACTTATAACGGGTTTTCCGTCTATTCGGTAATAGTTCTCACGCTTAAAGTATTGTTCTATCCACCGCTTGCCGATCATCTCAAACTGCTCGCGCGTTACAGTACCCTGCCAAATGGTAGAGCTCACCGAATCGGAATTACGAATATCCCACAGATGTGTTGCATCATGATTTGCCCACATAATATAGAATTTCATCTTGTTGTTATTCGGCGCTTTCAAAAAGCCGTCATTCAGGCAATTTTCAAGAAAAGGGCGGTTATCATACCAATACCAATCATAAATAAATACATTGACTCCGTGTGAAACAGCCGCCTCAATTTGTCCGCTCATCACATACGGATCCGCCTCGTTTACATATCCCCACAATGGTTTTCTGTTCCAATGATAACCGTTTGATTTTTCAGAGGAGTTTTTTACCGTTTGCCACTCCCCGATCCCCTCCGGCCAAAAAATTCGACTTCTCGGTTCATCACCGGTATAAGCCGGCCACACATACGCGGCGATGTCAATTTTTTTCATATTCTAATCCCTCCAAAAGAACCATTCTTGTATAATTTATAAATTTATAGTCGTATTGTATTTTTCTTTTATAGTAACACATCAAAATAGAAAAGTAAATCTTGCAGAATAAATCTTCCCGGTTTACAGATACTAACAGCGTAATTTGTAAAATGATTGTAGGGAACGGCCTGCGTGCCGTTCCGCATTGCACAAAGGGTAACAGCGCAGTAGAAATTCTACTGCGCCGTTAGTTTTTATTTTACCAAATACTCAAATCCTAATATAATAACGCCCAACAGCACCAATACAGCGCCAACGGCTCTGTTTAATGTTTCGGGCTTTGCTTTGTTTGCAAACACTGCCGCGATCCGTGCCCACATAAAGGTAAACAGAATGCACAGCGCCATAATCAGAAGATTGGGTCTGTCCCCAAAGGAAAAGTGGGAAATTGAGCCGGTCAGTGCAGTAAAGGTCATAATAAATACGCTGGTGCCTACGGCGGTCTTTAGCTCATATCCCAGCACAGATGTGAGAATGAGGAGCATCATCATACCTCCACCGGCGCCAACAAAGCCGCAGATGAAACCAATAAAAATACCGCAAAGAATCGAACCTGTGATTTTTCTTTTTCTGTTGACGGCCTCCATTTCCTGCTTGGTGGTCATAACCGGCTTTGCAATAAATTTGATGCCCAAAATCAGTGTCATAAAGGTGCTGAAGCCGCCCATAGTTTGGGTCGGGACAGCACTGGAAACATAGCTTCCCACAACTGTGAACAGCAAGACCATCGCCATCATAAGCAAGCCGTTTTTGATGTCCAGATTTTTATTTTTCCCATAGGTGAAGGCTGAAACCGCGCTTGCCAGCACATCAGAGGCAAGGGCAATTCCTACTGCGGTGTAGGGTTCTATCTCAAGGAAAGTAATCAGCATTGGGCTTATAACGGCGGCGGCGCTCATGCCTGCAAAACCGGTCCCGAGTCCTGCGCCCATACCTGCGAAAAAAGTTACGAGCAAAACGATCCAAATATTCAAAAGATCACCTCGATGGAGCATTATACCACAACGTACCCAAAAAGTAAATCCGTCAGTATAAATCTCCCCCTTTTACAAATAATAGCATCGTAATTTGTAAAATGATTGTAGGGCGGGCGATTGATAATCGCCCCTACAAGCACGCACCAGCATTTACGGGTGTAGGGGCGGATATCATCCGCCCGCCAAATGTATCGTAAAAGGAGAAAGATATATTATGAAGGCTACTGGCATTGTTCGTCGGGTAGAGGAATGCGTTATAATAGGACAAACATCGAAAAACCGCATAAGCACTGGGGTTTTCGCTGATTTTTGTTCAACCCAATTTCCACAAGACATTGTATACATAGCAAAAGCGAGGTGAGTTTCACCTCGCTTTTCAGCATTTAGTTCATCCTATCATAGTAGACGATTATAAAGGTTATTCGGGAATTCTAGTAATGCGTATGGTCCACATAAATTGATCAATATCTTTATCCCAAGAACAATCCCAACAGGAATCGGTGTCGGAATGCATAATGGTATCGCTTAAAGAAAAATCTAGTTCTGCTGGATCAATAGCGTGCGAGCCGATGTTTTCCTCACCACAGTTGGGGCACTGAGTCCACACCATGATTTTACCCTGTACTTTGCTAGGGTCGGGGGAGTTTGGAACATAAGCGTCAGGTCCGTAGTAAGTGCACTCAGCATTCTGCATAGGTTCTGCCTTATAAGTGTAGACCATTGGTTTTGTTTCTGTTGTTTCTGCTATGGTGGCTTGGGGAATTGTTTCGTTCTCTGCCGAGATGGATTCTTGCGGGGTTGTTCCTCCACAGGCTGAAATTCCAAAACACAACACCAGTGCAAGCAGAATTGTCAAAGCTTTTTTCATGTTTTTACCTCCAAATTCCATATGTAACATAATGTTACATAAACAGTGTAACACAATGTTACAATAAATGCAAGGGGTGATTTGATGATTGGGCTGAAAAAAATCCGGAAACAGCGGAATTTAAATCAACAGAAAGTTGCAATGGATTTGAATATTTCCCGTGAAGCATTGTCCTATTATGAAAACGGCAAGCGAGAGCCGTCCCTTGCGTTGCTGGTTGCAATGTCGAAATATTATAATGTATCCATCAATTATCTGATCACCGGCGAAGAATTTCAAAAAAGATAAACCTACCTTTTCGATAATGGAAAGGTAGGTTTGTTTTTATTTTGTGCGGTATAATCTCCTGTCTTTTACAAATAATAGCATCGTAATTTGTAAAATAATTGTAGGCGAGAAAAGGCCCCCTCTGACGAGGGGGCTGTCAGCGAAGCTGACTGGGGGAGAGAACGACTACCCCTCAGTCACCTGCGGTGACAGCTCCCCTGACAAGGGGAGCCTTCCAGGTGCGCCGCAGAAAAGGAGAAAGATATATTATGAAGGCTACTGGTATTGTTCGTCGTGTTGACGATTTGGGACGGATCGTGATCCCGAAGGAGATCAGACGCACATTAAAAATCCGCGAGGGTGACCCCTTGGAGATCTATACCGAAAAGGATGGGGGTGTGATCTTCCGCAAGTACTCCCCTATGGGGGATCTGCAGGATTTTGCCGCCCAGATGTGTGACTCCATCTTCGGCAGCTTTGGCCACATTGCCGCCGTCACCGATCGGGACGCGATCATTGCGATCTCCGGTGCCGCCAAGCGGGATTTTTTGGAAAAGCCCAATACCGCGGAGCTTTTGCATCTGATGGAAGAGCGTAAAAGCTACCGCTACAGCGCCGGCGCTGCGCCCATCAAAATCACCGACAGCTCAGAAAAATACACCATCGGCGTGGCGGTGCCCATTTTGTGCCAGGGAGACCTGATGGGCAGTGTGGTGTTTTTGCTGGGTGAGGATTCTGCCCAAATGACGGAAAACGATTTAAAGCTTGCCCAGGCCACCGCTTCCTTTTTGGGGCGTCAGATGGAGAACTGATGCCCAAAATTCCAATAAAATGATTGCATTCTATGTTTTCCTGTGATAAAATGTTTTGCTGGAAATGAACGTAAACTTATGAAACGGCAAAATGCCGAAAAGAAGAAAGAAGGCACCTATTTCATGATTTCTCAGGAAAACATTCGCAATATTGCCATCATTGCCCACGTTGACCACGGCAAGACCACCCTGGTGGACGAAATGCTGAAGCAGGGCGGCATCTACCGTGAAAACCAGGTGACCCAGGACCGTGTAATGGACTCCGGCGACCTGGAACGGGAACGGGGCATTACCATTTTGGCGAAGAATACCTCTGTTACCTACGGGGATTACCGCATCAATATTGTGGACACCCCCGGTCACGCCGACTTTGGCGGCGAGGTGGAGCGCATTTTGAAGATGGTCAATGGCGTTATCCTGTTGGTAGACGCCGCGGAAGGTCCTATGCCTCAAACCCGCTTTGTGCTGCAAAAGGCACTGGAGCTGGGGCACAAGGTGATCGTGGCGGTGAACAAGGTGGACAAGCCGGACGCCCGTGTGCACGAAGTGATGGACGAGGTTTTGGAGCTGCTTTTGGATCTGAATGCCACCGACGAGCAGTTTAACTCTCCCACCGTATTCTGCTCCGGCCGTCAGGGCACTGCCGCCTACGGTCCGGATGAGGTGGGCACAGACCTGAAGCCTCTGTTTGAAACCATTGTAAATTATATTCCCGCGCCCCAGGGTGATCCTAATGCGCCCTTGCAGCTGCTGGTCTCCAGCATCGACTACAACGAATATGTAGGTCGTATTGCGGTGGGCCGCATTGAGCAGGGCACCATCAAGGTCAATCAGGAAGTGATGATCTGCGATTATCACGATCCCCAATACCGTCAAAAGGGCAAGGTGGTTGCCCTGTACGAGTATGACGGTCTGGGCA
Organism: Oscillospiraceae bacterium; assembly: GCA_017621795.1. Classification (GTDB taxonomy): domain Bacteria; phylum Bacillota; class Clostridia; order Oscillospirales; family Oscillospiraceae; genus Faecousia. The sequence continues at coordinate 29,805 of JAGASJ010000053.1, forward strand.
AAAACCCCATTTTAGAAGCATCTGCCGGTCAGATCGTGGCCTTTTCCGGTATGGCAGACATCACCATCGGACGCACCCTGTGCGCCACCGATGCCCCCAACCCCCTGCCCTTTGTAAAAATTTCGGACCCCACCATCGAAATGACCTTTGCGGTCAACGATTCTCCCTTCGCAGGCAAGGAAGGCAAATTTGTCACCTCCCGCAACATTCGGGACCGTTTGGACAAGGAGCTGATGAAGGACGTCTCCCTTCGTGTCACCGAGCAGGGCACCGATTCCTTTAATGTGGCAGGCCGCGGCGAGATGCACCTGTCCATTTTGATGGAGACTATGCGCCGTGAAGGCTTTGAATTTTCCGTCTCCACCCCCAGAGTGCTCACCAAAGAGATCGACGGCGTGCTGTGCGAGCCCATTGAACGGATGGTAGCGGACGTGCCGGAGGACTGTATGGGTGCGGTCATTGAAAAGATGGGCCGCCGCAAGGGTGACCTGCTGGGGATGACCCCCATGGGCAACCGTTACCGTTTGGAATTTTTAGTACCTTCCCGTGGTCTTTTCGGCTACCGCAACGAATTTTTGACCGATACACGGGGCGAGGGCATTATGTCCTCCGTGCTGGAAAGCTACGCACCCATGAAGGGGCAGATCGAGCGCCGTCTCACCGGCTCTCTGATCGCTTTTGAAACCGGAGAAGCCTGTTCCTACGGCCTTTTCAACGCCCAGGAACGGGGCGCGCTGTTCATCGGCGCCGGCACACCGGTTTACGCCGGTATGGTGGTGGGCATTTGCAGCCGCAACGAGGATATGACCGTCAACGTCTGCAAGAAAAAGCAGCTGACCAATATGCGCGCCGCAGGCTCAGACGAGGCGCTGCGGCTGGTAAGCCCCAAGATCTTCTCCTTGGAGCAGTGCCTTGAATTTTTGGCAGATGATGAGCTTTTGGAGTGTACCCCCAAAAGTCTGCGTATCCGCAAGCGCACCTTAGACCACGCCGCCCGTATGCGCGAGGTTATGAAGCGCCGCAATCAGGAATAATGAAAACGCCCTTGCAAGGAAAGCCTTGCAAGGGCGTTTCAGAGTGTCAAAGAACCCCCAAACCGTCAAAATATAAATCTAAATATGTAGGGAACGGGTTTCCCGTCCCGCATCGGGATCGGTTTTCTAGAACGCCCTTGCAAGGCTTTGCAAGGGCGTTTTATTATTTATCCCCTGCTGCTATGCAGAAGACCTAAAAGCCGTTCCAAAAACAGGGTGTCACTGCGGCGATTCATATCATGCAAAAGCTGACGCGCCTGAGCGCTCCACTTTGCGGCACTCATGGGTGCCTGCTTGTGAAGCAGAATATAGGGGCAGGCAGGCTGAGGTGCCTTGCCGAATGCCCGGGCAAAGGGCTTATCCACGCCCAGCGCCAGCGCGTAGGGCAGCAGCTCAAAGAAATACTCCGGATTATATGCGGTGATCTGCCGCAGTGCTTGGGGATTCAGGGTGCGCATATACTTTCGCAGACCCAAAATCTGGGCAAAATCCGAAGCGCCCGCCATGGTGCGGCGACCGCCCAACGCGGCGGCAAAGCCACAAAGCCACTGGAACAAAATCACCTTGATGGCCAGTGTATGCTGACCCGCCAGCAGACCCAGTACCAGCCAAATACCGCTAAAGAGCAGTCCGTTGGTGGTTCTTCCTGTTTTGTACTGCCAGATCTCCATCGTGGTGTTTTGCATCATATAAGCGCACACCAAGCCCAGCGATGCCAGCAGGAAGATCCAAAGCCCCTGCAATGCGGCGCCCTGACTCATGGCAATGCCAAAGGAAACACCGCAAAACAGCCCTACCAGGGATGCCAGTGCCCGAAACAGCCGGGGATTGCCGGACCGGGGCTCTACCAAGGACTGCTTGCCGGGATTCATTTTGGCCACGGCTCTGCACTGCCCTGCGTAAAAGCTGCCGGCAGTATCCACCCTGTCCCGACGGCTAAACAGGGTGCGGAAGCACTTCTGCTCAAAAACGTTGCGCTCATTGCCCATATCCATTTGCTTTATGATCATCACCCGATCGTGCCGGTCACGGATCAGCTGTACATAACCCAGCTGTGCCCAGGAGAGTACCATCAGGCTCAGATGCGCCTGCCCCAATTTCAGCACCGTACCTAACTGACCGGCGGTGATACCCTCCGGCGGTGTGGTGCTGCGGCGCAGACGGGGACGAAAGCGCAGAAACGCCAGCCAGTATAGCACCGCAAGCAATCCGCACAGGAACATCGCCTTGTCGTCAAAGGGAGATTCGTTGAATACCACCGGTGCCCGGGGGAACAGATTTTCATCCACGGAAAGGGTCATGGTCAGGGTCTCGTGGTCCTTCAGCTCCGTGGTGGAGGAGCCGGTGACCGTCTGCCCAAGAACCGTATTTTCCAGGTCTTTTTCAATGTTCGCCTGGTGATAACCGCTGGTAAAAGCGGGCTTTGCATCAATTTTCCCCGGCAGTGTGACGGCGTAATGCAGCTGCGAAATGGGAAATTCAAAGCCGGACAGCAGGGGAAGCTTCATCTGTGCGCCGCCTGCGGCACTGTGGATCACATTCGGAAGGGTATAGGTAATATGAAAAGAGAAATCACCGGCAAAGCCGCCGATGGCGCCGCTCAGATCTACATAATCCACCCCGTTTTTGGTGGTGATCTTGGCTTTTCCGCCGTTGAGACTGATGCCCTGGGCTTCCGCCGGAACGGGGAAACGCCAGCCGCCGCTGCCATCGGCGTGGATGGTCACCTGTACCGACATATAACAGCTCTCGTCCGGATTGACCGTGGCGGTGATGCGTACCTCTGAGGCATACTGGGCCCCGTGCACAGTGGTACAAACACAAAAAATCAGCAACACAGCAAGCATAATGCGCAGCAGCCGACCCATATACACCCTCCTTTTTTATAGCATCAATTTATCATACCATAGGAAAATTTGAAAAGCAAGGGCGGGATGTGCAGGAAAAAGCCGTTCTTGCAGAAAAATTGCATATTTCGCCGTTTGTAAATTGACCGCGGGGAAATAGTGTGGTATATTGTATGTCAACTGTATCCGATGCGGAGTGTGTGATCATGAAAAAAGTACTCACTTATACGGTGATCGTGTTGGTGGCGTTTTTGGCGGCACTGAATCAACAGATCTTTATCTTCCCCAACCGTTTTGCCCCCTCAGGGATCAACGGTCTTTGCACCATGGTTCAGCATTTGTTTGGCATCAGTATGGGCTATCTCAGCCTGCTGATCAACATCCCTTTGGCAGTGGCGGTATTTTTCAAGGTATCCCGGCCCCTGGCTGTGCGCAGCATGGTGTATGTGACCGCGTTTTCCGTGTCACTGATCGTTTTGGACTATGTGGACCTTTCTGCCGTGGCCTACGCCACCGATAACGGCACCAGCACCATCTTGGGTCCGCTGGTGGCAGGTGTGCTGACCGGCTTTTTCTACAGTGTGCTGATTCGGGGCGGTACGCTTACCGGCGGTACCGACTTTATCGCATCCCTCATCCACAAAGTCAAGCCCCATTTCAGTATGTACTGGATCATTTTTATGCTGAATTGCTTTGTGGCGTTCGTCTCCTATTTCGTCTACGATTATAAGCTGGAGCCGGTGATTCTGTGCGTGCTGTACAGCTTCTTGTCCCGGATGGTGTCTGAGTCGGTGAGCAGAACAAACCGCAGTGCCGTGCGCTTTGAGATCATCACGGAAGACCCCACCGCCATCAGCCAGGCCATTATCCATCAGCTGCACCACAGTGCAACGCTGCTTCCGGGCAAGGGCATTTATAGGGGCAGAAAGACCAGTGTGCTGGTGTGCGTGGTCAACCGTTCTCAGGTGGCGCAGCTTTCTGCCATCATCCGCAACAGTCCCAACACCTTCGCGGTGATGAGCAGCGTGGGCGAGGTGATGGGAAACTTCAAGCACTTGGATCCCCACGGCAATCAGGAAGTGGAGCTGTTGGACGACGGCAATGTGCCGATCTCATAACTGCAAAAAGCAAGGGAGGCGTTTTGCCTCCCGCAAATATTTCTCTCCCTTTTAACGAAAAACATCTATCATTGCGCAATCGCAACAGCAGATATCTGCCGTCCACATATTTTACTGTTTGACTTTACAGGGAAAAAGTACTATTATATTCTATATCTTTTGTTGAAAAATAGAGGTATTTTTATGGCCAACAAGAAGAAAAAGCCGTCTTTCATTTCCCGCGGTACATACCGCGTTTTGCTGTTTTTGGTGCGTACCTTCACCCACAGGCCCACCATCGAGGGCTGGGAGAACATCCCCGCAGAGGGCTGCATTTTGGTGGGTAACCACTCCCACATGTACGGCCCCATCAACGGCGAAGTGTATATGCCCAAGTCCACCGTCACCTGGTGCGCCTATCAGATGACCGAGCTGAAAGAAGTGCCCGCCTATTCCTTCCAGGATTTTTGGCACATGAAGCCCAAGTGGACCTATCCGTTTTATAAGGCACTGTCTTATTTGATCGCGCCGTTTTCCGTGGCACTGTTTGGCAACGCCCGCATCATTCCGGTGTACCACGATAACCGACTGATGCGCACCTTCCGGGAGACCCTTGCCGCACTGGATGCGCAGCGGCAGGTCATTATTTACCCTGAAAAGTTGGGGGAGCACAACCACATTCTCTATAATTTTCAGGAGCACTTCGTAGACATCGCTCAGATCTACCATAAGCGCACCGGGAAGGATCTGCAGTTTGTGCCTATGTATCACTGTCCCGCCCTGCGGAAGGTGGTCATCGGCACGCCCATTACCTACAATGCGGAAAATCCCCAGGAAGAAGGGGCACGGATCCGCACCTATCTGTATAACGAGATCACAGCCATTGCAGAGGCACTGCCCCTGCACCGTGTTGTGCCCTATGCCAATGTATCCAAAAAGCATTACCCGATGAGTCGGAAGGAGGCGCAGAAGTGAGAAAGCCTGTTGTGGATTATCGCAATCTGCGGCTTAAAAATATTACAAGCCCCCAGTACCGCCATTTGCTTTTGATGCTGGGCTGGCTGGTATACGGATTGCTGTATTTGCTGACGGAAAATCTCATTCCCGTAGAAAAATGCCACGTGGTCTATTCCCCCCTGGACGATAAGATCCCCTTCTGTGAATGGTTCGTGCTGCCCTATGTGGGCTGGTATGTGCTGATCGTGATCTCCCTGGGGTATTTTGCCCTTTATAATGTGGAAAACTTCAAGTGTCTGCAGACCTATATTATGATCACCCAGGGCATCGCTATGATCATTTACATCCTTTGGCCCAGCGTGCAGCTGCTTCGCCCCGATCCCTACCCCAGAGATAATATTTTGGTGGATCTGGTGCGGCTGATTCAGTCGGTAGACACCCCCACCGGTGTGTGTCCCTCCCTGCACGTAGGCTACTCTTTAGGCATCGCCTCCACGTGGCTGAAGGAACAGCAGGCCTCCAAAAAAACCAAGGTGCTGGTGTGCGTGTTTGTATTTTTCGTGTGCATCTCCGTTGCCTTCGTCAAACAGCATTCGGTGGTGGATATTTGGGCGGCCATTCCCATGTGCGCCGTGGCAGAGCTTTTGGTCTTCCGTAAGTACTACAAGAAAAAATGGCAGGCGCGGCGCCTTGCGTCAGTGAAGAGTGAAAAGTGAAAAGTTATGGTGTCGGCAAAGCCGACGGATTATAATTATTTTGATTGAATTTGATGAATTGTTGCAAAGCAACATGAATTGAATTGCCAAAGCCTTATGCGCCGCAGCGCAATTCATGTGGTGAAAACCACAATTCATGCATTTATGCAATTCATGCCGTTAGGCAATTCATTTATGTGTCGGCGAAGCCGACAATTTAAATAATACCCGGCACCTACTTGTTTAATGCATAATTTAACGGGACGGTATTGCCGTCCCGTTATTTGTATAATAGACAACGTACGTCCGAAGGAATTGTCATTGCGAGGGAGCGAATAGCGACCGTGGCAATCCGTACTCCTTGCCGCCATCAGGCGGCGCGGTGCTTTGCACCGCAAGAAAACGGATTC
>JAGASJ010000054.1 GCA_017621795.1 Oscillospiraceae bacterium
ATGCTGCCATGAACCTGAAAAAGCTGGCAAATTGGAGTTGGAATAACTCCTTTTTCTCGCAAATATTACTTATATTTACACCCAAATACACCAAAACCCCTGTTTTCACCTAACGAAAACAGGGGTTCTTTGACAGACTGAGGCGCGGTGCTTCATTAGAAGCACCGCGCCGTTTTATTTTATTCTTGGATGAGCAGCTCTGCGATCTGCACGCAATTGGTGGCGGCACCCTTACGCACCTGATCGCCACAGCACCACAGGGTGAGGCCGCAGTCATCGGTCAGGTCGGGACGGATGCGTCCCACAAACACCAGGTCCTGATCGGTGGTGTCCAAAGGCATGGGATACTGCTTCTTGCTCAGATCGTCCACCAGCTTACAGCCGGGGGCGTTGGCAATGGCCTGACGGGCCTGCTCCACCGTTACCGGCACATCAAAGTGCAGGCTGACAGAGATGGAGTGACTGCGTACCACAGGCACACGGACGCAGGTACAGGCTACCTTCATTTCAGGCAGGTGCATGATCTTGCGGCCTTCGTTTTGCAGCTTCATTTCCTCGCTGGTGTAGCCATCGACCTGCTCGCCGCCGATTTGGGGGATCAGGTTGTAGGCGATCTGATAGGGGAAAATTTTAGGCTCATAGGTGGTGCCGGCACCCAGTGCCTCCACTTCCTTCATCAGCTCCACAGGACCGCCTGCACCTGCACCGGATACGGCCTGATAGGTGGATGCGGTCATCGCCTTGATGGGGGAGATGGCGTTGAGCGCGTTCACGGCAGTGACGGTGATAATGGTGGAGCAGTTGGGGTTGGAGATGATGCCCTTGTGATTCTTCACGTCCTGTGCGTTCACTTCCGGCACGATCAGAGGCACATCCGGGTCTAAGCGGAAGGCGGAGGAATTATCCACAAATACCGCACCGGCCTTAACGATGGCAGGGGCAAATTGCTTTGCAATGTCGTTTTCCGCCGCACCCAGCACAATATCTACACCCTCAAAGGCCTGCTCGCAGGCCAGACCGATGGTCACATCCTCGCCCTTAAAGCGCAGGGTCTTTCCTGCACTGCGGGCACTGGCCAAGGGAACCAGCTTTCCCACAGGGAAGTTCCGTTCCTCCAAAATTTTGATCATTTCCTGTCCCACAGCGCCGGTGGCACCCAGGACTGCAACCGTATACATTTTCATAGCTTTAACCTCTTTTACTTTGTGAAACTATCGTACAGCACCCGAATAGCGCCGGCGAAATCTTTATTATCCACGCCCAGGATGATGTTCAGCTCATCGGGGCCCTGGTTGATCATACGGATATTGATGCCTGCTTCGCCCAGTGCGGCAAACAGCCGGCCGGAGATACCGGGACGGGAGGCCATACGACGGCCAACGGCGGCAACCACAGCGATTTGATCGTGAACCACCAGGGAGCTGGGCTTCAGTTCTTCCTGAATTTCTGCCAAAACCTGATACAAACAGGGGGCGATGGACTCGGTGGAGACCACCACAGAAACGTTATCAATGCCGTTGGGGCAGTAATCGATGGAGATGTTGTGCCGCTCCAAAATGGTGAGCATCCGCCACAAAACACCTACTTCGTTGCTCATACCCCGCTTGGACATGGAGATGATGGTAAAGTCCTTTTTACCGGTAACACCGGTGATGAAGCGATTGGGATCTGCGTTGGTATCAAAGGAATCGCGGATAATGGTGCCGGGATTATCCGGCTCATTGGTGTTGCGGATATTCAGGGGAATATTCTTTTCGCTGACGGGCAGGATTGTGCCTTCGTGAAGCACCTGGGCACCGGAATAGCTCAGCTCCCGCAGCTCCTCGTAGGTGACCTCGGGAATGGCCTGCGGATTATCCACAATGCGGGGATCGGCCATCAAAATACCGGAAACGTCGGTCCAGTTCTCGTAAATATCCGCATCCAGTGCGGCGGCGGCCAAAGCGCCGGTGATGTCACTGCCGCCCCGGGTAAAGGTGCGGATGTGCCCGTCGGGCATCAGGCCGTAGAAGCCGGGGGTGACGATGCCTTCGCCCAGGTCGATGGCCTGCAGTGCGGCGTAGGTGGCTTCCTTGTCTACCGAGCCGTCAATTTTAAATTTCACCCACTGGGTGGCATCCACGAAACGGAAGCCCAAATAGGCGGCCATCAGCTTTGCGGAAAAATACTCACCGCGGCTGGCCAGCTCATCGGAGGTGACGTCCTTGCGGTCCAGGCGCTTTTTCAGGGCGGCAAAATCGGATTCCAGATCCACCGGCAGATTCAGTTCGTCCCGAATCTCCATATAACGCGCAGCGATCTGTTCAAAAATCGGGTTGCAGTCCACGCCGTACTGGGTGTGGGCGTGGCACAGGTACAACAGGTCGGTGATTTTGTGGTCATCTTTATTCCGCTTGCCGGCGGCAGAGACAACCACTACCTTGCGGGCGGGGTCAGAAAGAATGATGTTTTTGATCTTTCCGTATTGCACGGCGTCCGCCATAGACGAGCCGCCGAATTTTGTTACTTTAAGCATAGCTGGTTTCCCTTCTTTCACTTACTCTTCTACAGGCAGTGCCGCGATAAAGGCACCGGGATGGGCATCCAGCCACTGGTGCATCCAGTGAATGGACACAGGCCGAGTTACGACAGCGTCGCCCCAATTGAGTGCCTTTCGTTCCTCCAGGGCGTCGTCGGTGGCGCCGCTGACATAGTAGGAAAGCTTCAATTTATTGATGACGGTTACCTTTTTGCCGTAGCTGCAGTAGAAGCCGCGACCACGGAGACAGTCGATGCAGTCTTGCACTACATTATATGCAGTGGGGTAGCGGCCTGCGCCCTGACCGTAGAAGCTCTGACGGCCGGAGGTGTTGCCGGAGAGGGTAATGAGGTTGTAGTTGGTGGGCACAGAGGCCTCCAGTGTGCCTGCGGGGCAGAGGGTAGGCTGTACATAAGCGCTGTAGCTGCCGTCCTGCTGCTTGGCGGTGGAAAGAAGCTTACAGACCATACCGTGGGCTTTGAAATTTTCAATATCGGAGGCTTGAATGTTGCGGATGCCTGCCACAGGCACGCTGTTGAGATCCAGGCTGACGCCAAAGCCCACATTTGCGGAGATGATCAGCTTGTGCCAGGTGTCGATGCCGTCTACGTCGGTGGAGGGGTCTGCCTCTGCGTAGCCCAGTGCCTGAGCCTGGGCAAGGGCGGCCTTATAGTCCATACCGGTACGGTGCATAGAATCCAAAATAAAGTTGCAGGTGCCGTTCATAATACCGCCCACGTGGCTGACGGTTTCAATACGGCGTACCCGTTCCAGCTCGCTGAGCCAGCCAATACCGCCGCCGACGGATGCGGTGCAGCGGAAGTGCACACCCATACGCTGGGCAAGGGGCAGCAATTCGTCATAGTAAACTGCCACCATTGCCTTGTTGGCGGTGACCACATTTTTACCGTGTTCCATAGCCGCAATAACGTATTCCCGGGCAGGATGCAGTCCGCCGATGGCTTCCACCACGGTGTCGATGGTGGGATCGTTTAAAATATCATCAAAATTGTGAGTGACCGCGGCGTCGTCCAGTTCCAAATCCCGACGGCAGAGCACACGGACAACCTGCATATCGGCACGCGGGGCGACCAATTTATATACGCCCTTTCCCACCGTACCAAAACCAAGCAGACCGATTCGCATAATAGCATCCTCCAAATTCTGTTTTCAGGTCAGAAACCCTTGCAATTTAAGTGAAAACAGTATATCATAAGGAAAATGAAATTGCAATAGCGAGGGAACGTTTATGAATTATCATTCTACAAGAAATCATCTGCAAATTACCGACAGTGCTCAGGCGGTGCTGAATGGTCTTGCGCCGGACGGGGGGCTGTATGTACCGCAGACATTACCCAAGCTGGATGTGCAGGCTGTTTTGAAGATGGACGTGTACGCAATGGCCGCCGCCATCATTGGGAGCTTTCTGCCGGATATTCCAAATATGGAGCTTTTGGTGGAGAAGGCCTACAGAGGAAAATTCACCGCCCCCGACCTGACGCCCACGGTGCAGGCAGGGGATCTGACGGTGCTGGAGCTGTTCCACGGTCCTACATCTGCTTTTAAGGATGTGGCCCTTTGCATGCTTCCCCAGCTGCTGACCGCCGCGAAGACCCAAAAGGGAATGCAGGAGGACATCTTGATCCTGACTGCCACTTCCGGCGACACCGGTAAGGCCGCCTTGGAGGGCTTTAAGGATGTGGACGGCATTAAGATCTGCGTGTTTTATCCCCACGGCGGCGTATCTGCGGTGCAGCGCAAGCAGATGGCCACCCAGGAGGGGAAGAACGTAACGGTTTTGGCCGTAGAGGGCAATTTTGACGATGCCCAAACCGGCGTAAAGAATATTTTTGCCACGGTGCAGGATGGCCTGACCCAGGGGGGCTGCCGTTTGTCTACCGCCAATTCCATCAATATTGGACGCCTTGCACCCCAGGTGACTTATTATTTCAAGGCCTATGCGGACCTGCTGCAAAGAGGCGCGATCCAAATGGGGGACGAAGTGAATTTCTGCGTTCCCACCGGCAACTTCGGAGACATTTTGGCAGGTTATTTGGCAAAGAAGCTGGGTCTGCCTGTGGGCAGATTGGTATGCGCCTCCAATGCCAATAATGTTCTGACAGATTTTATCAGAACCGGCCTTTATGACCGCCGCAGACCCTTACACAAGACCATTTCCCCCTCGATGGACATTTTGGTGTCCTCTAATTTGGAGCGTTTGCTGTATCTGATGAGTGAGGATGCGCCCATGGTTGCCGGGCTGATGCAAAAGCTGAACAAAGAGGGCTTCTATCAGGTGCCCGAGAAGCTGCTATGTCAGATCCAGGCAGAATTTTGGGGCGGCTGCTGTGACGATGCGGGCGCAAAGAAGACCATCGGCAAGGCGTTCAGGGAAACCGGATATCTGTGTGACACCCATACCGCAACCGGTTGGGCAGTGGCAGAGGACTATCGGGCACAGACCGGAGATAACCGTCCGATGGTGGTGCTCTCTACCGCTTCTCCCTATAAATTCCCTGCGGCGGTGCTTTCCGCATTGGAGGAAAACGGGGAAACCGATGAGTTTGAGAAGATGAACCGTCTGAATGTGCTGACAGGGGTACAGATCCCCGCAAACTTAGCCTCTGTTCGCTACAAGAAGGATCTGCATACCGATGTGATCTCCAAGGAAGAGATGCTTCTACGGGTGCAACAGCTTTAATGACGCAAGCCGAGGAAGAGAAGGAGAAAATATGAAAAAAGTAACTGTACGGGTGCCGGCAACCACCGCCAATTTAGGACCGGGCTTTGATGCCTTCGGCTGTGCGCTGAGCCTTTATACGGATGTCACCTTCGAGGAGACAGAGGCGGGTTTGGAGATCACCGGCTGTGACGAAGCCTTTACCGGACCGGATAATTTGGCATATACCTCTTATTGCGCGGTGCTGGCCTCTTTGAGCGAGGAAGTGCGGGGCGTGAAGATCCACATTGACGCGCAAATTCCCATTGGACGGGGCTTGGGCTCTTCCGCCGCCCTGCTGGTGGCAGGTGCCATCGGTGCCAATGTGCTGCGGGGCAACAAGCTGTCCACCCAGGGACTTCTGAACATCACCAATGCGATGGAAGGCCATCCCGACAACTTGGCACCTGCCTTTTTCGGCGGTCTGACGGCGTCCATGGTGGATAACGGTCTGCCGGTGACGGTAAACTTCCCCCTTCATCCCGACTGGTGTATTTTGGCACTGATTCCCGATTATGAGATCTCCACCAATTATGCTCGTAGCGTACTTCCTACGCAGCTGCCCCGTGCCGACGCGGTGTACAACATCTCCCACGGCGCAATGGTGCTCAAGGCGCTGGAAATGGGAGACGAGAAGCTTCTGCGGCACGCGATGCAGGATCGTCTTCATCAGCCCTACCGCAAAGGCTTGATCGGGGATTTTGAGGCGATCGAGAGCTTGGTGCGTACCACCGGTGCCGCCTTCTGCGTCAGCGGTGCAGGCCCTACACTACTATGCTTTACACTGGATGAGACCTTGGAAGAAAAGCTGGCAAAAAAACTGCCGGCAATCACCAAGGCGCAGTGGGAAATCCTGCCCCTGCACGTGGAATTTGAAGGCGCAAAAGTGCTTTATCAGGAATAAAACGACGGGGGTGTCTCAAAATGAATGAGACACCCCCGAAATGTATTTTTATTAAACAGTGCACCGCCCAAGGGCAGTGCACTGCTTTTGTTAAACAAACAGATCTACGCCTGCGGTTTTACCGGCGGCATACTCTGCGGCCCAGCATTCCGGGGCATTTCCCGGTTTTACACGGCACACACGAATAATGTATCCGTCTCCGCATACAACGTCTACACAACCGTTCTTCATAGAAACGATGGTACCGACAGGCAATTGGGAACGTGTATGGGTATTTTCAGAGGAAAGCACATAAAGGCGTTTGCTGCCATTTAGCACAAAAGCGCCGGGATAGGGGGTGGTTTGCGCACGGATAAAATTGTGCAGCTGCTCAGCGGGCAGATCGAATGTGAATACCCCGTCAGCAGGCGTTCTCCGCTTATAATAAGTGCTCTTGCTGTCATCCTGCTCGATAGGGGAAAAACAGCCTTCCGTCCAGCGGTCAATTTCCCGCACCACAATATCCGCAGAGGTTTTTGCTACTTTGTCATAGACGGTTTTTACATTGTCGTACTCTTCAATGTTGAAGAAGCCCTGTGCCAGCAAATGTCCCTTGTCGTATTCCGCAACCATTTCAAAGAAGGAATCGCCCCACTCTTTTTCACCGGTCAGAATTGCCCAGTTTACACAGGCGGCGCCGCGACCCTTGGGAAGGGGGGCGGGATGTTCACCGATGCATCCGTACTTTGGAATGGAGAGCAGCTTGCTCCCAAATTTTTGAGACCAGCCGGTCTGAATGATCACATCAGGCTTTTTATCGGCGATCCAGGAAAGGGTGCATTCATCGTTGACGCTGTTGCAGTAGTGGATGGGAATGTTGTACATCTGTGCTATATCCGCATAGGTGCGGTAATTGGCTTTGGAAGCGCCTTGCTGAATGTTTAAATCCACAATACCGCAAATCTTGCTCTGAATACCCTCCGTATTCATCATTGCGTGGATCATACTCTCGCCGACGTTTGTACAGGCAACAAACAAAACAGAACCCATCTTATCTCACCAATCCTTTAATGACACCAAAGCCTTCAGCGTATTCCACTTCGTTGGAATAGCCCCAAATATGGTTGCGCTCAATGTTGGTTTCAAACAGCTTGGAAAAACGATTGTGTTCCTTGCCGTACTGATCCAAGGCCTCTCTTTTTTTATCGATAAAGTCGGAAATATCAAAGAACAGGCTGGGAGCAAATATACGCTCCAGCTGATAAGCGTTGCTTTGGTATGTAAAAATGTTTTCGCAGTGACGCGCTGCGGTAAGAGACAGGCGGGAGGCAACAATATGGTCGTTATTCATATCCTCGGGATGGTGAATGAAAACGGTATCAATATTGTAGTCGAAAATCAATTTTTCGATTCTTTGCATTACTTCTTTGGAGTATTCCAGCTTGCTGCACTCCAAGGGAGCAAAGTCCAATTCCACAACACCGCCCAAAACAGCGCAGGCCTGTGCGCTTTCGGAGACACTGGTCTCGTTGCGAACAACAATGTTTTTTTGACGGTAATCGGTAACATTGTCGGTCAGTGTAAGCTTATATACCTTTTTGCCCATGGAAATCAGCTTTGCGGCAGTACCGCCGGCACCCAGCTCGGCATCATCGTAGTGCGCGCCTATGATCAAAACGTTCTCCATAAATACACCTCTAATTTATAAAATCCTCCGTATAGTATAAACAAAACAATCGAAATAGTCAAGGAAAACGAAAAAACTTGACAAGATGGAATGATTTTCATACAATTTATGCGGAACAAACGTATAAGGGGGGATCTGCGTGAAATTCATTTTGGTTTCACCGAAGAACCGTACATCCTATAATTTCAGAGGGGATTTGATCAGAGAGATCATCGCCAAAGGCTATGAGGTGGTGGTTACGGGTCCCAATCGGGATCACGTAGAAAAGATCGAGCAATTGGGTGCCCGTTTTGTAGAAATTCCTATGAAGAAGAACGGGCTGAATCCCTTGGAGGATTTAGCATATCAAAAGGCGCTGAAAAAGCTTTTTTTGGCAGAACAGCCGGACGTGGTTTTAGGGTATACCTCCAAGCCGGTGATCTACGGCTCGATCGCGGCGAAAAAAGCAAAAGTGCCCCACAAGGCGGCAATGGTCACCGGTGTGGGCTATGCCTTTACCGCCAACACCAAAAAAGCAAAGCTGGTACGTGCCGTTATGTCGGTGCTGTATAAGCGGGCTTTCCGCTGTGCAGATACAGTTATTTTTCAAAACAATGATGACAAGGAACTGTTTTTAAAGCTGAAACTGACAAAGCCGGAAAAAACGGTGGTAGTCAACGGCTCCGGAGTCAATACCGCCCGTTTCCCCGTTGCGCCCTATCCGGAGCAGATGACCTTCTTTATGCTCTCCCGGGTGATGAATTCCAAGGGCATTCGGGAGTACCTGCAGGCTTGTGAGCTGGTGAAGGCAGAATATCCGCAGGTGCGTTGTATGCTGTTGGGCGCATGCGAGGGGATCCAGGATTCCATCTCTCCCGAGGCATTGCAGGAATATGTACAAAGAGGGATTATTGAGCATTTCGGAGAGACGGAGGACGTGGCGGCCTACTATCGCCAATGCTCTGTATATGTACTGCCATCCTATCGGGAAGGTGTACCCCGCACCGTACAGGAGGCAATGAGTATGGGCCGTGCAGTGATTACTACCGATGCCCCCGGCTGTCGGGAAACGGTGCAAGATGGCAAAACCGGCTTTTTGGTGCCGGTGAAGGACGGGAAGGCTGTGGCGGAAAAAATGATATATTTCATCCGTAACCCGGAGCAGGTGGCTGCTATGGGCGCCGCCTCCAAAGCCTACTGTGATGAAAAATTTGCCGTAGAAAAAATCAACGAACGTATGCTGCAGTACTTAAAAATGACGAATATGTAAAAGGTGGATATCGCCGTGATTGATTTCAGAAAAATTTTCGGACGCAATCTGCGGGCCAAGATGATGTACGGATTATCTTTTTTGCCGGACAAGCTGTATTTGCGCCTGTTTTATTTTGCAACGACCCGCAAAGCCATACATTTTAAAGATCCCAAAGGCTACAATGAAAAGCTGCAGTGGCTGAAGGTCAACGACCGCCACTGGGAGTATAGCCGTTTGGTGGACAAGCTGGCCTTGCGGGACCATATCAAGGAGCAGCTGGGGGAGGAGTATTTATTCCCCCTGTTGGGATATTGGAAAAGCTTTGACGAAATTGATTTTGAGAAGCTGCCCAATCAGTTTGTCCTAAAATGCAATCACGATTCCGGCAGCACAAAAGTGATTGCGGACAAATCGGCACTGACCGAAGAGGACATAAAGGCTCTGCGCAAGCATTTTAACAAGCGTATGAAGCATGATTTCTTCTTTGCCGGACGGGAATATCCCTATAAGGGCTTAGAGCGCTATATTATGGCAGAAGCATTTATGGTAGACGAAAAAGCACCGGATCAGAGCATTGAAGATTATAAATTCTTCTGCTTTAACGGCGAGCCGAAGATCATGTTTGTGGCTACCGACCGCAGTACGGATTGCAAATTTGATTTCTTCGATATGGAGTTTAACCATTTGGATATTTATAATATCCATCCCAATACGGACAAGCCTATACGAAAGCCGGAAAAGTTTGAGCAGATGAAGGAAATTGCGGCGAAGCTGTCCCAGGGAATGCGGCAGGTCCGTATTGATTTGTATGAGCTGAACGGAAGGATTTACTTCGGAGAGTATACCTTCTTCCACGGCGGCGGCTTCCAGCTGTTTTATCCCGAGGAATGGGAGCGCCGTTTGGGAGATTGGATCGACATAGAATCAAAATGATGTGTTGAGGTATTGATGTGCGTATACTGTTTATTTCATCCTCGCCTATTTGCGGAGAGATCAGCATCGGAAACACATTTTTAAATCTGTTTTCAGAGATGAAGGATGTGGAATTGGCCAGCATTTACACCCGATCGGGAATGCCGGACAGCGCTGTTTCCAAGGCATTTTTAGTGACCGAGAAAATGATCGTCAAAAGCCTTCTGAAAGGGAAGGGCTGTGGGCAGGAAGTTGAAATTGTACCCCGCCGGGAGCAAGAACGCCTGCCTGAAAAGAAAAGCCGTGTAATGCGCTTCCTGAAAACCACCCGATGGACTGTGTTTTTTTGGGCACAGGAGGCGGTGTGGAAAACGGGACGGTGGAAGTCCGCGCAGCTCAACAAATTTCTGGAAGAATATAAACCGGATGTGATTTTTACCGTTTTTTCCGGAACGCCTTTCCTCAACAATTTAGTGCGCTATGTGCAAAAGAAAACCGGCGCGCCGGTGGCGGTGTATGCGTGGGATAATAATTACACCTGGAGAATGGTACGTATATCACCCTTGCGGCTGATCCATCATTTTTTTGCACGGCGCAGTATGCGCCGCTTGGCGAAGACGGCTCGGACGATGTATGTGATCAGCAACGTACAGAAGCGGGATTATGAAAAAGCATTTAAAAGGGAGTGCAAGCTGCTCACAAAGGGGTATAACTTTGATGAGGAACCTGCTTTTGGGGAAATCGGAAGGAGTCCATTACAGCTTGTGTTCACCGGCAATATCAATATGAATCGGTGGAAATCCCTGAAAATCATTGCCCAGGCATTGCAGGAGATCAACAAAAAAGGCACTGTTGCCGAAATGAAGATCTACACGGCAACACCCATATCCAAAAGAATGGATAGGGCGCTGAATGTGGAGGGCTGTTCCCGGATTATGGGTGCTGTTCCTTCATCTCAGGTTGCGCAAATCCAAAAAGATGCGGACATTTTGATTCAAACAGAGTCCCATGATTTAAAGAATCGGTTGGCGATGCGGCAGTCCTTTTCAACGAAGATTGTGGATTACCTGAAAATGGCCCGTCCGATTCTGGCGGTAGGACCAAAGAGTGTTGCTTCCATTGCCCATTTACTGGAGCATAACTGCGCAGTGGTGGCAGATAACGCGCAGGAAGTGGTGCGCGCATTACAGGAACTGATCGACGATCCCCAAGAGTTGCGGGAAATTGCCCAACGGGGATACGAGTGCGGTAAGAAGTACCATAACAAAAAAAGCAACGACGAGATGCTGCGAAAAGACCTATTTAATATCTGACAAAAAATGGCAGACACCATGGTGTCTGCCATTTTTATTGCTTCAGAATCGGGGCGCTGTTTACAGATTTTCTTTGTACCATTGGATGGCCAGGGCAATGCCGTCTTTAAAGCTGTAATCCGGGTCGTAGCCCAAAAGCCGGCGTGCTTTGGAAATATCGGCGTTGCTGTGCTTGATGTCTCCTTTGCGGTCAGGTCCAAAGTTGGGCTCGATGCTCACACCCAGGGCCTTGGTCAGCCCATAGTAGATATCAATGAGATATTCTCTGCCGCCGTATGCAATGTTAAAGGCTTCGCCGGCGGCTTCCGAGGGGGCAAGGCACGCTTTCAGGTTTGCTTCAATTACATTTTCGATATAAGTAAAATCACGGCTCTGCTTGCCGTCACCGTTGATGGTGGGCGTTTGACCGTTCAGAAGCTGCTTCAGGAATTTGGGGATCACGGCGGCGTAAGCACCGTCCGGGTCTTGGCGGCGTCCGAAAACGTTAAAATACCGCATACCGTAGGTGTCTAAGCCGTAAAGCTTCGTATAGAGCTTTGCCCATTCCTCGTCACACCGCTTGGTCAAGGCATAGGGAGACAGCAGATTGCCCTCCCGGCCTTCTGTTTTTGGCAGATTGGGCTCGTCACCGTATACGGAAGAGCTGGAGGCGTAGACGAATTTCTTAACACCCTTCTGCCGTGCGGCTTCCAGCATATTAAGCGTGCCTTCAATATTATTGCGGCAGTAGAAAAGGGGCATCTCAATGGAACGGGGAACAGACCCCCAAGCTGCCTGATTCAGCACATAATCCACGCCCTCACAGGCAGCCATGCAGGTATCCAGGTCTTTAATATCGCCCTTCATAAACTGATAATTGGGATGATCCAGAAACATATCCACATTTTTCTGCTTGCCGGTGGACAGATCATCCAGTGCCCGTACCTTATAGCCCATATTCAGGATGGCTTCGCACAGGTTCGAGCCGATGAAACCGGCTGCACCGGTCACTAAGAACACAGAGTCCTTGGGAAATGTCAAATTACTGTAACCCATTACCTTTCCTCCGGTCAAAATGGTAGTTTAGAATTGATTGTATAATAGATGTTTACCATTTTCTTACGACGACTTGTTTCGTTCAAATTTACAACCCGAATATTCATGTCGTAGAGTTCTGCGTTCATGTGCCTTTTTAGATCCATGTGGTGCTGGTCGGATATGCGTTTGTCTAAGGGTACTCGAAGTAAAAGATCCAGCAGCTTGCGGTTGTTATAGGGAATTGTAATATCAAAGCAGGACTTCATAACGCCAATGTTCAGGCCGCATTTTCCACCGTGCATCATTTCCCACACAAAGAAATCACTCTCGTCATAGTTGAAAAGATGCTCTTTTAATTGGGTGTTTTTGAAATATGCCTTAAAATGCTTGTCCGTATCCCACACCAGCTTGCGGTTCATAAAAAATATTTTATACAGGCTTGTATAGTTCCGGGCAGTCAAATTTTTTGCAAATTTCTTTCTGCCAAAGTACTTATATGCGTATGCACGGATCGTTTCCGATATCCAGGATTTTACCTCTACGTCGCACACATCGTTTTGAATCAAGGTGACTTTTTTACGGGCATCGTCATCCTTGCTTGCTCCTATGCCACCCTGATTATAGTCAAAAACGGCCTTGTAAATTTCAAAGTCCGGAATTTGGTCATTGGATTCCGGTACATGGTAGGTCGTGTGTGTCACGCCAAATCGGTCGCTGATTTGCTTGGCTTTTTCTGCATCTACCGATTCCCGATACATTGAAACATAGCTGAAGGTTTCGTACTCGCTGTAATGTCCGTTGGCGGCGGCGAATGTAGTATTGCTGTCCACACCGCCGGTTAGCGAAATAGCGGGACGTTTCCATTTTTGAGGGATCAGCGCCATTGTGTTTTGCAGAATACGGGAAGCTTCGGCAATAACCTTACGGTATTCTTCTTCTGTTTGACACATTTGAATGGGACGATTGGGATAAAAACGCCTAACTGTATATGCACCGTTACAAAAAGTCAAACTGGTATTGGGGATAATTCGTTTTAATTCCTTATAGCAGGTTATATCACCGGGCAAATAATTGCCCATCATAAAGCGATACCATCTGTAATTGATCAGACGTTTTACATAAGGATCGGTTTGAAGCTGACAAATATCACCGATCAATCGCATGTGAGAACTGATGTATTGTTTGCCGGCAATTGTTCCGTAGCAACCGCATTGCATACCGGAGGCGTCCAAGACCAGCTCCAGGGCGTTCCCGTTTACCAAACCTAAAACAAAAATACCGGTCAACTCGTCAATTGTGTTCCAGTAACTGTCCGTTCCGTATGCCTGAGCGAGATTTTGCAGAATGATGTTCTCGTCTGCCTCCATTGTGTACGGATTATAGGCATGACCGATCAGGAAAAGAGAGCCCTTATCAAAACGGTAGGTGTAGAGCTTGGCACCCTTATGAACCCAAAAATGATATGCGCCTATGGACGTGTCTGCCCAGTTGTCATAAAAGGGATATTCCTTAGGGTTGGGGATGGAAGCATCCGTTATCAGATATCCCTTTTCAAACAAGTGTTTCTGTATTTGCGGTTTGCTGTCCAATAGATTTTTAAGCAACATAATCACCACATCTTCTATTACAGTCTCCAGTATTTGTAGCCTGCTTCTTCATACTCCTTACGGCACAGCAGACCTTTGATGTCTGCCAGCACCTTGGTGCTGTTGTCGCCGGCTTTGAACAGCTTTTCAAAGTCCTTCTGCGTGAGCTCACGGAACGCATCGTGGGCAACAGCCAAAATAACGGCGTCGCAGTCGCGGATATCCTGCATATCTACAAACTCTACACCGTACAAATGCCGGGCTTCGTCTGCATCGGCGGTAGGATCGGCGATCTGTGCGGTGATGCCGTATTCCTTCAGCTCGTTATAGATGTCAATGATCTTGGTGTTGCGGGTATCGGGGCAGTTTTCCTTGAAGGTGAAGCCCAGGATTGCCACCTTGGCCTGTTTGATGGTTACATCCGCGCGGATCAGGTTTTTCACAACACTCTCGGCAACGTATTTACCCATATCGTCGTTGATACGGCGGCCGGAGAGAATGATTTGGCTGTGGTAACCCAGCTGCTCTGCCTTGTAAGTCAGGTAGTAAGGATCTACGCCGATGCAATGCCCGCCCACCAGGCCGGGGAAGAACTTTAAGAAGTTCCATTTTGTGCCGGCGGCCTTTAATACAGATTGGGTATCAATGCCCATCTTATTAAAAATAATGGACAGCTCATTCATAAATGCAATGTTGATATCCCGCTGGCTGTTCTCGATGACCTTTGCGGCCTCAGCGACCTTGATGGACTCTGCCCGATGCACACCAGCATCTACCACCAGTTCATAGACCTTGGCAACTTCCTCCAAAGTCTCCTCATCCATACCGCTGACGATTTTGGTGATAGTTTCCAGACGGTGGACCTTGTCGCCGGGGTTGATGCGTTCGGGGGAGTAGCCCACCTTAAAGTCTACACCGCACTTCAGGCCGGATTCCTGCTCCAAAATGGGCACGCAAATATCCTCGGTAACACCGGGATATACGGTGGACTCGTAAACCACGATAGAACCCTTTTGCAGGTTGCGGCCGATAATCCGGGAAGCACCCTCTACAGGGGTCAAGTCCGGTGTGTGGTCGTCGTTAACAGGGGTGGGGACTGCAACAATGATGAATTTTGCCTCCTGCAGGCGCTTGGGATCGTCGGTGAAATCCACGGCGCAGGCGCTGATGGCTTCGTTGCCCACCTCGTTGGTGGGGTCGATGCCGCTTTTATAAAGCGCGATTTTTTTGCTGTTCAAATCAAAGCCGATCACTTGAACCTTCCGGGAAAAAGCAACGGCGATGGGCATACCGACGTAACCCAGGCCTACCAGTGCCAGCTTCTCCTCACCGGAGACGATCTTAGAATATAAAGACATATTCGGTACTCCTTTACACCAATATATTTATACGGATTGCGTGGGTTTTCATATCTATCCATTGTGAAGTATACGCCTTTTGAAATGACTTGTCAAGTCGACGCCGGGGATTTACTTCCGGTGGGGGATGATGTTTTTGCGTGCTATTTGTTGACAGAAGTGGTTGATTGGATTATAATTGTAAAAGCAATATTATGGGCTTATAGCGCTTCTACGTGCTGTGGGGACGGGTTGCAAAAAAGATGGCAGGAGCGCCGCGTATGCATATATTTACCTGGTTGGCCGTAGTGGCGTTTTTTGCAAGCTACGTGCCAAAGAAAAACGAATTGGGGAAAGTAAGCTATAAAAACTATACCGTTTTTATCTGCCTTATAGCGGTATTGGTCATGGGCTTGCGGCACCGGCATATCGGTGTGGATACCACCAATTATGTCTACAGATTCCGTATGATGGACAATTATGAATCCTTCGGTGCCTATTATGAAGAATATTTGGCAGACCGAAAAATCTTATTTTCCGAGACCGGCTACTGGCTATTCTGCTGGGTGCTGCATTGGTTTTCCAGCGATGGGCAGTTTTTGATTTTGGTCCACGCGGCAGTGGTTACCATTTTAGTGTTCCGCTTTATTTACAAGCACGTGGATAATGTACCCCTCGGGGTGATGAGCTACCTGTGCCTGGGGCAGTACACTTTCAATATGACCGGTATGCGGCAGGCTATGGCCATGTCGCTGTGTTTAGTTGCGGTAACATTTATCAAAGAACGCAGGTTTAAAGCCTTTTTGCTGACGGTGCTGGTGGCGATGCAGTTCCACAAAACGGCCATCGCGTTCCTGCCGGCATATTTTCTTCCGTGGGTGATCGAAAAACGGAGCAGGGTCTTTCTGTTTTTTGGCGGGTTGGTCGGATTTTCCCTTGTGGTTGATCGCTTTATCGATGCGTTTAATGATCTGGTGGATAAGAATTATGCGCTGGATAATGCTGCGGACGGCGGCGGCATCAGTGTTCTGCTGATCTATGGACTGGTGATCGCCCTTGCGGTGCTGATCCGCCGTTCCCTGAAGAGAAAGGACAACCAACTGGCGCTTTGCGGTGTGTTTGCCGGTCTGACGATGTATATTGCCCGCTATTATTCTAATCAGATCATGGAACGGGTAAGTTATTATTATTTCTATTTTATTTTGTTGCTTGTGCCCGGGGTGGTAGATACCTTAGAGCCAAGGGAACGGCGTGTAGTAGGGGCAATCTTCTGTATGTTGGCCATTGCGCTGTTGGTTTACCGGATAGAAACCGGAAACTTTAGACCCTATTACTTCTTTTGGGAGAGATAAACATTTATGATGATTATGACTGGCTTGGCGCTGTTTGTGGTCCTATTGGGTATGGGTTCCAAGGAAATAGGACTGCAGCGGGATAATTATAAGCCTTATTTGGTGATCACTGGAATTGTAGTGACCCTGGTAATGGGATTGCGCCATCAATATGTGGGTACGGACACTTTTGCGTACATCTACAGGCACGAGGATCTGGCGACGATGCCGACCTTTAAGACCTTCTACGATGCAAACTTAGCAGATTTGGATTTCTTGTTCTCGGAGACTGGCTATTATTTTTCCAGCTGGCTGTTCGGAAGAGCATTTCCTGACGGTTATGCGTGGATATTTGCCACCTCGGCATTTATAACCTATTCCACCTGCCGATTCATCTATAAAAACTCCGGCGATGCGCCCCTGGCGTTATCCATTTATATCCTGCTGGGCCTGTTTACCTTTAATATGAGCGGCCTTCGGCAGGCGCTGGCCATGTCCATCTGCCTTTGGGCTTATGAGCACGCCAAGCGGCACCGCTTGATCCCTTTTGTGCTGACGGTGCTGTTGGCGATGCAGTTTCATAAAACGGCAGTTTGTTTTGCGCCCATTTATTTTTTGCCGTGGCTGAAAAGAGGCTCCACCAATCTGATTATTTACTTTGTGCTGCTGATCATCTGCCTGTTCTCTGTGGATAAGCTGATTGCAAGCTACAATGCGTTCTCCGGGGAGGAGTATGAATTACAGAACGAGGTGGATGGTGGTGGTCTGAGCGTTATTTTGATATACCTTTTCTGTATCTTGATGGTGGTGCTTCGCCATCAATGCTTGAATATTCCCCACGTTCGTATGGCGTTTTACGGGGTGGTAGCAGGCTTTACAGCCTATATTACCCGTTACTTTTCCAACCAAATTTTGGAGCGTATCAGCTATTATTATTTCTACTTCAGCATCCTGCTGCTGCCCAGTGTGTTTAAGCTGCTTCCGGAAAAGGATCAGCGCTGGCTGCGGATCGTATTTTCTTTTCTCGCACTTTACCTGTTTGTGCACCGCATCAACAAGTCAAGCTTTGGACATTACAGATTTTTCTTTATGGATTGATCAAAAGGAGGTTCGCCGATGAAGATCTTGCAGATCAACGCGGTATACAAACGCCTTTCTACCGGTACCAATGTGTATGAGATCAACACACTGCTCAATCAGGTGGGGCATCAATGTGTGGCGGCCTTTTCCGAAGGTAAGGTAACAGATCCAACGACGGAATATAAGATCGGACGGGCGGGAGGTCAAAAGCTGCACGCCCTGCTGTCCCGCATTACCGGTTTGCAGGGGTATTTCTCCCGTCACGCCACGAAAAAGCTGCTGCGGTATATGGATGAATTCCAGCCGGATGTGGTGGTGCTGAACAATCTGCACGCCAATTACATCCATCTGCCGAAATTGCTCACCTATCTGGCGGAAAAGGACATTCCCACGGTGGCGGTACTCCACGACTGCTGGTTTTATACCGGAAAGTGCTGCTTTTACACAGCCTCCGACTGCCAAAGATGGAAAGAAGGCTGCGGCAATTGCCCGGCTGTCAGAAAGTATAATAAAAGCTGGGTTTTGGACCGGACGAAAAAGATGTTGGCAGATCGAGTCAGACTATTTGGCGCGATACCCCGGTTGGGTGTTATAGCGGTATCGGACTGGATTATGAATGAGGCGAAGCAGTCGCCGGTTTTTGCCAATGCTAAGCATATTACCCGTGTCCACAATTGGATCGATACCGATGTTTTTACGCCTGCAGAAACGGTAGCTCCGGGGGAAAAGTCAAAGGGCAAGAAGCTGATCTTGGGCGTGGCAGCCATTTGGGAGACCCGGAAAGGGTTGGACACCCTTTTGTGGCTTGCAGAACAGCTGACCGATGAGGCGGATGTGATCCTGGTCGGAAAGCTTCCGGAAAACCGGAAATATCCTGCCAATGTACATATCATTCCTGCAACCTCCAATCAGGCGGCATTGGCAAAAATATATGCTGCGGCAGATGTTTTTGTGCAGCCGTCCTTGGAGGAGACCTTTGGCAAGGTCACGGCGGAAGCCTTGGCCTGCGGCACACCGGTGGTGTGCTTTGACAGCACAGCAAACCCGGAGCTGGTAGGCGAGGGCTGTGGTGCGATTGTTCGTTCGGGCGATTGGGAAGCAATGCTGCATCAGGTCAGAAGCATTCTCCAAAACGGAAAAGAAAGCTATACCCTGCAATGCCGGGCATCGGCCCTGGAACGGTTCAATAAAGCCAATGCTGCAAAAAATTACGAAGCTTGTTTCGAGCGCCTGCAAGCCCGGGGAAAGAAGATTGTGCAGATCAATGCTACCTGTGGAAATGGCAGCACAGGCAAGATCGCTTTGTTTGTCGGTCAGCTATTGGACCGAAAGGGGATCGAAAACTATATTTTCTATTCCAGCGGACACAGCGATTACAAAAACGGCATACGGTATACTTCAAAGTACTCTGTCAAGGTGCATGCGTTAATCTCCCGGATTCTGGGAAATTACGGATTTGAGAACAAGTGCGCCACAAGAAAACTCATCGCCCATTTAAAAAGCATCAAGCCTGACATTATCCATATCCATAATGTCCATTCTCACGACTGTGATTTAAAGATGCTTTTTGACTATATTCGCAGGAAGAAAATCAAGGTATATTGGACCTTCCACGATTGCTGGGCCTTTACCGGGTATTGCCCTCATTTTGATGCAATCGGCTGTGAACAGTGGAAAACCCAGTGCCAAAAATGTCCTTTGGCGCATAAATATAGCTGGGTTTTCGATTGCTCTAAAACCAATTTTAACAAAAAGAAGGCGTTGTTCCGGGATGTGGATCTGACGATCATTACGCCCTCTCGGTGGCTTGCCGCTCAGGTTCAGCAGTCCTTTTTGAAGGGCACACCGACTCATATTATCAATAACGGAATTGATTTGTCTGTATTTCAGCCAAGGGAAAGTGATTTCAGACAAAAATACAATTGTGAGGATAAATTCATTCTTTTGGGTGTTGCTTTCGGTTGGAGCGATAAAAAAGGATTGGATGTTTTTGTGGAGCTTGCCAAACGACTTGATGCGCAATATCAGATTGTCCTGGTTGGTACAAATGAGATAATCGACAAAAAGCTTCCCTCGAACATCATCTCAATTCATAGAACGCAAAATCAAAAAGAGCTGGCGCAGATCTATTCTGCGGCAGATCTGATGATCAATCCCACCCGGGAGGACACATACCCCACTGTGAATATGGAGGCGATTGCCTGCGGCACACCGGTTCTGACCTTTGATGCCGGCGGCAGCGGAGAGATCCTGGACGAAACCTGCGGGTGCATTGTGCCCAAAAATGATATTGACCGTATGCAACGGGAAATTCTGCGTATTTCCAAGGATAGACCGTATTCGCAGGAAAGCTGTCTGAAAAAGGCAAAGCAGTTTAATCAGGAAGATAAATTTGTGCAATATGTAGATTTGTACAAGGTTTAAGAACATGGATTTTTTGGGATTGGAGGAATTGGAATTTATGAAAAAAATACTGTTTTTTATAAATACACTACACGGCGGCGGCGCGGAAAAAGTGCTGGTTGACCTGGTGAACAATATGGATCCCGAAAAATACCGAATTACTGTGCAGACCTTGATAGATGCGGGTGCGCACAAAAAGTTGCTCAAAGATCATATCCACTATAAAGCGATTCTGAAAAATGCCAAGCTGTCCAAATGGGTCATCAAGTTGATGCCTGCGAAGCTGGTCTATAACTTGTTTGTTAAGGACAAGTATGATTATGAGGTCGCTTTTCTGGAAGGGTATCCCACAAGAGTTATTGCAAAATCTACCAACAAAAACGCCAAAAGGATTGCCTGGCTGCATACGGATCTGTTGCGTTTCCCGGACTCAGAAAATGCCTTTACCCGGTATTTTACAGAAAAAGCGGCTTACCAAAAATTTGACCGGATCGTGTGCGTATCAAATTCCGTAAAGGAAAGTCTGATAAAAAAATACGATATAGCCGGCTCAAAAATCTCGACGGTGTATAATGTGGTAGACGATGAACAGATTCGGGTAAAAGCAAACCAAACAGAGAATATGATAGAACGGCCCGACGGTCCGCTGATCGTGTCCGTGGGACGTTTGATTGCGCAAAAAGGCTATGACCGTTTGCTTCGCATACATAAAAGTCTGATGGACGACGGACTACAGCATACGCTGTGGATCGTTGGTGAAGGGGAGAAGCGGCCGGAGCTGGAAGCATACATTCAGGAAAACAACCTCCAAAATGTATTGCTGTTAGGTTTTCAAAATAACCCCTACGTATACATGGCGAAAGCAGATCTGTTTGTGTCCTCGTCTGTTGCGGAGGGCTTTAGTACAGTAATTACGGAATCTGTTGTTCTGGGCGTGCCGGTGCTCTCCACCAATACGGCAGGTGCCTGTGAGCCTGTCGAAGCACCCCGATGCGGCATTGTGGTGAATACGGAATCGGAATTGTGTTGTGCAATAAAAAAAGTTTTATCCGACCCTTCTGAGTTTGAAAAGCTAAAAGTTAAGCTTGCAGACAGCAGAGCGTTTTTCAAGAAGCAGAGACTCGTTAAACAAGCGGAAAAGGTGTTCTCGGATTAACCAATAAGTTCAATCAAATGGAGTGTCGATGAAATGATGTGCAGTAAAACAGATGTTCCTGTGGCACTGGTCTTTTTCAACAGACCGGAGCAGTTTCGGAAAGTGTTTGAAACCGTTCAAAGGGCGCGCCCTTCCAGGCTGTTCCTGATCCAGGATGGACCACGGCAGGGCAATGAAAATGATGCGGTTAATGTGGAAAAGTGCAGGCAGATCGTTGAGGATATTGACTGGGAATGTGAGGTCACCACGGATTATTCTGAGGAGAATTTGGGTTGCGGTAAGCGGATATATACGGGCCTTTCCAAGTGCTTTGAATATGTGGACCGACTGATTATTTTGGAAGACGACTGCGTGCCGTCCCCGTCCTTTTTCCCGTTTTGTGAAGAACTGCTTGAAAAGTATAAAAATGACGAACGGGTGGGAATGATTACCGGAATGAATCACCTCAACACCTTTGATAAAGCAGATGGCGATTACATTTTTTCGGAGGTCGGGTCTATTGCAGGCTGGGCAACATGGCGCCGTTCGTGGAGCAATGTGAAATTTCAGCTTAATGAGACTGTTGAAGACGAGGAAGCAGTAAGACTGTTAAAAAATATGGGGAAATACTCTGTTAATCGGGGTTTTATGATAAAAACCGCAATCAAGAAGAACGAGGAACAGAAAGCAGGGGAAAAACTCTCTTCCTGGTCGACCCAGTTTTCTCTGGAGCAGTTGCTTAATTCCCGTCTGGTGATTGCACCGAAGGTCAATTTAATGAGCAATATTGGTTTAACAGCGGAGTCTGCAAACAGTGCCAGCAGCATCAAGATGGTGCCCCGAGGTATGCGTCCGTTGTATCGGCTCAAGCTTTATGAAATGGAATTTCCCCTAAAACACCCCAAGCATTTAGTCAATGATGTAGAATATGGCGAGCGGGTCAATAAAATGATGTACCCCAACAAGGCTGTTTCCCTAATGAGAAAGGTCGAGTCTGTATTTTTGCGCGTAATCCATGGAGATATGAAGAGCATTATAAAAAGCCTGAAAAGAAGAATGAAGTGCATCTTTAAGCGATAAGGTGAAAATGCAAATGAACAATTCGAAACAAATTAAACTTGGCGCCGCAATATCTTATTTCGCCATCGCGTTTAATATCATCGCCGGACTGATCTACACGCCGTGGATGATTTCCAAAATCGGAAACAGCAATTACGGCCTGTATACTTTGGCCACCTCGCTGATTACCATGCTGATGGTGGATTTCGGTATGAGCGCGGCGGTGTCCCGTTTTGTTTCCAAATATAGGGCAGAAGGGGATCAATTGGCAATCGACCGCTTTTTGGGCGTGGTCTACAAGCTTTATGGGATCATTGCTGCGCTTGCCTTTGTTGTGCTTGCGGTCCTTTATTTCTTTATAAACAGCATTTACACCAATCTGTCTGCGGCGGAAATGGAGACGTTCAGAGGCCTTTACGTGATCGTGGGTCTGTATAGTGTGGTGTCTTTTCCGTTTATAACACTCAATGGCATTCTGAATGCCTATGAGCGCTTTATAGAGCTGAAGCTGGCGGATTTGTTCCACAAGGTGTTTATCATTGCAGCAATGGTTGTTTGCCTGCTGATGGGGCAGGGGGTTTATGCGTTGGTGCTGGTCAATGCGGTTGCCGGACTGCTGACCATTGCTGTGAAGCTGTATTTTATTAAGAAAAAAACCAAAATCAAGGTGCGGTTTGGCTACCGTGATCGCAGTATGCTCAAGGAGATCTTTACTTTCTCTGCGTGGATCACGGTCAGCAGTCTGGCGCTCAGACTGATCATCAATATTACGCCGTCTATCATTGTGGCTGTCTCGGCTACAGGTGCACTGGGGGCTGCGATCTTTGGCGTGGCAACCACTGTTGAGGGGTATGTGTACACTTTTGCCACTGCCATTAACGGGATGTTTATGCCCAGAATTGCAAAAATCGTGCATGAAGGAAAAAAGCAGGAGCAGCTGATGCCCCTGATGCAGAAGGTTGGCAGACTGCAGTGTATCCTTTTGGGCGTTTTAATTGTGGGATTTGCGGCATTTGGTAAATCCTTTATAGCAGATATCTGGAACAAGCCGGATCTGGTAGAGAGCTATATCTGCGCCCTGCTTTTGATCATTCCCAGCTTCTTCTTCCTGCCTATGCAGATCGCCAAAACCACGTTGATCGTGGAAAACAAGGTGAAGCTGGAAGCAACGGTGTTTCTCATTGTGGGCGTGCTGAATGTAGCGCTGTCTGCGGTGCTTTCCCACTATTACGGTGCCATCGGCGCGGCGGCTTCCATTTTCGTGGCCTATATGATCCGCAATGTTTTGATGATCGTCATTTACCATCGGGTGCTTCAGCTGAATATGCTGCACTTTTTTAAAGAGGTCTATTTAAAGCTGATGCCGCAGCTGCTTGTTGCGTTGGGGATCGGCCTTTTGTGCAGCCGCTTCAATCCCATTTCCAACGTGTACCTGCGGTTTGCGACAAACGGTTGCGTTTTGGTCGGCACATATTTAATAATAATGTGGTTCTGCGGCTTTAACGCATACGAAAAAGGAATGTTTAAGGCGCTACTGCGCAAATTCAGAAAATAAAAGCTTAACTCCAAACGGAAGGATCAAGGATCATGCAGGAAGAAATAGTACAAAAGCCTGTTCGGTACAGGCTTTTTGACAAGAAACATTTTGCCATTGTAAAAGGCATCAGCATTTTGATCGTCATATTTGCCTATATGGGCAGTCGTTATTTTAATTTCCACTATCTGTCTCCCGCAACAGGCATTGCCACGGCGGTATTTCTGCTGTGCTCCGGCTACGGGCTCAGCGAAGCCTTTAAGTACCGGGGAAGTCTGCGGCATTTTTGGGAAAGTAAAATCATAAAGGTTTGGGCGCCTTCAATGGTCAAGCTGTTGCTGGTGCACGGCATTTTGCTGAAGAACTTTTTCGGTTGGATGGATTATTACCCCTTGGCATTGTACGGCTGGTTTTTAAATCTGCTGTTTGCGGAATACTTGGTATTTTGGCTGCTGTTTAAGTTTGTAGAAGACCGAAAATTGCGTATTTTGGGACTTTTCGGCGTATCTGCGCTGGCTTTTTTGGTTATTCGGGACCTGCCGATCGCGGAGGGACTGTTCTGTTTCCCCTTGGGTGTGTTGGCATCCCAGTATCACTGGAAGAACAAGATCCGGGCGCTGAATAATAAGCAAAGAGCGTATCTGTCCGCGGCACTGCTGGCAGTTGCAGGCTGTGCGTTTGTGTTGCGGAATATGTTTGCGGAGTATTTGCTTTTTAATGCAGTTTGGATGGTGATGAAGGTGTCACTGGCGATCCTTCTGATCTTAGGGGTCTATTTCCTGAGAAGCTTCCCTCTGCTTATGGCATTCGTACCGGTGGGCACCATATCCTATGCCCTTTATCTGACCTATGTAGAGGTGCTGGCACTGCTCAGTTACCGCCGTGACTGGAAGGCCGTAGCGGTGGTGTTGGCGATTTTGTTTGTCGTAGCGACGGCCTTTTATTTTGGCTGCCGCCTGGTAGAATACTGGAACAGAAAAATGCGCGATCGAAACCATGTGCATCTGCGGGGCAGTATGCGCTAAAAGACGATAAAGGAGAGAGTCGGGATGCTTTATTTCGGCGGTTTTGACCACATAACCAATCGACGCAAGGTGAATATGGCCGGGTGCAATAAGGTCAGATATATCAGCCATTTACTTAGTAGCCGGGGCATCCCGGTGGAGATCCTGTCCAACAGTGCCACTGCGGCCCAAAAGCTTCCGGCACAAAAGGAGCAGGTGGAGGAGGGTATTGTTGCCTATTACCTGCCTGCGGCGCCCCGCAGTAAGCATAAACCGCTTCGTGCCCTCCGATATATGAAGCAGCGCATCCAGATTTTTGCGATGCTGATGAAGCGAACCAAAAGGGGAGAGCCAATGCTGATGTATCACGCCGACGGCTTTTACGGCACAGTGCGGCTGGCAAAATGGATCAAACGGTTCAAGCTGATTTTGGAAGTGGAGGAGCTGTACAGCGTCATTAAGCGCAAGTCTGAAAGAAAGCACAGGCGGGAAATGAAGTTCATCCAAAAGGCGGATGGCTATTTGTTTGTCTCCCAGCTTTTGGAGCAGCTTTGCAATAAAAAACACAAGCCTTACGTCATCAGCCACGGGGTTTATGGTGCAGAAAAGCAACTTTGTGCTCCTCGGGAGGACGAGAAAATTCACCTGGTGTATGCAGGCACCTTTAATCCGGCCAAGGGCGGTCCGTGGGCGGCAGTGCGCGCCGCGGCGTTCCTGCCGGACAAGTATCGGATGCATATACTGGGGGCTGCATCGGCTAAGCAAATTGCCCATCTGCACAAGCTGATCGACAGCATTTCGGAGGAATCGAAATGCCGGGTGACCTACGATGGCGTATGGCACGGGGAGGATTTTGCCCGTGTTTTGCAGTCTTGTCATATCGGCCTGTCTACCCAAAATCCGGCGGGAGCGTATAACGATACCTCTTTCCCCTCAAAGATCCTGACGTATTTGGCCAACGGCCTGCGGGTGGTCAGTGTGCGCATACCGGCGGTAGAGCATTCCGATGTGCACGGGCTCATTACATATTATGACGAGCATAAACCGGAAGAGATTGCCAAAGCCATCCTTTCCGTGGATGTAGAAGCGCCTTATGACAGCAGGGCGGAAATCAAAAAACTGGAAGATCGGCTTGCTTCGGAGCTGACAGAAATGATCACATCACTTCAAAAGCACTAATTTTCCCGAAAAATAAAGGAGATTTTAAGATGGAAAACAACAAGAAAAAAGAACTGATGCGTACCATTAAATTTACCCTGTTTTCGCTTAGCGCCGGCATGATTCAGATCGCCCTGTTTGAACTGCTGGACAAGGTGTTTGAGCTTTCCTACTGGCTGGCCTATGCACCGTCGCTGATCGCATCTGTGGTGTGGAACTTCACCTTTAACCGGAAGTTCACCTTCAAGTCCGCCGCCAACGTACCCACAGCGATGATGAAGGCACTGCTGTTTTACGTGTGGTTTACCCCCATCACCGTGTGGGGTGGCGACTATCTGGTAGAGGAGATGGGCTGGAATGCGGACCTGATGACCTTTATCAATATGTGCCTGAACTTCGTGCTGGAATTTTTGTGGCAGAGATTCTACGTATTCAAAGGCAGCATCGACACCTGCGAATGATAAAAGCAAATACTGCCCCTTGAAAGTGTAGTTATTTGGTGATAGAATGTAAAAGATTAACATATTAAGGAGGAACAACATGACTTCCAGCGAAAAGAAAAACCTGCAAATCATGGCCACCAAGGTGCGCAAGGGTGTAATCGAATCCACCTACGGCGCAAAGGCAGGCCACCCCGGCGGCAGCTTGTCTGCGGCAGAGGTATTTACTTATCTGTACTTTAAGGAAATGAACATTGACCCTGCAAACCCCAAGTGGGAGGACCGCGACCGCTTCGTGCTCAGTAAGGGTCACACCACCCCCGGCCTGTATGCTACTTTGGCAAATCGCGGCTACTTCCCCGTGGAAGACCTGCCCACCTTCCGCCACATCGACAGCTACCTGCAGGGTCACCCCAATATGAATACGGTTCCCGGCGTGGATATGTCCACCGGCTCTTTGGGTCAGGGCATTTCTGCCGCTGTGGGTATGGCGATGGCCGCCAAGTATCAGGGCAAGACCAACCGTGTGTACACCGTGCTGGGTGACGGCGAGATCCAGGAGGGTCAGGTTTGGGAGGCCTGTATGGCCGCTGCCCATTACAAGCTGGACAATCTGTGCATCGTTGTGGATAATAACGGTCTGCAGATCGACGGCAATGTTGCCGACGTCATGAGCCCCTATCCCATCGTGGACAAGCTGCTGGCCTTCGGCTTCAACGTGCACGCAGTGGACGGCCACGACTTTGAGGCACTGGAAAAGGCATTTAACAATGCAAAGAAAACCAAGGGTCAGCCTACCGCCATCGTTATGTCCACCACCAAGGGCAAGGGTGTTTCCTTTATGGAAAACAATGCCGGCTGGCACGGCAAAGCACCCAATGATGCGGAGTACGCCCAGGCAATGAAGGAATTGGACGCTGTACTGGCAGAACTGGAGGGAAAGTAATATGGAGATGAAGAAAGTTGCTACCCGTGACAGCTACGGCAATGCATTGACCGAGCTGGGCGCAGAGGTTTCCGACCTGGTGGTTTTGGATGCAGACCTGGCAGGCGCAACCAAGACCGGTGTATTTAAGAAGGCATTCCCCGACCGTCACTTCGACTTCGGCATTGCCGAGGGCAATATGATGACTGCCGCCGCAGGTATGGCCGCCGCAGGCCTGGTGCCGTTCGTATCCAGCTTTGCAATGTTTGCCGCAGGCCGTGCCTTTGAGCAGGCCCGTAACTCCATCGGTTACCCCCACCTGAATGTAAAGATCGGTGCTACCCACGGCGGTATTTCCGTGGGTGAGGACGGCGCCAGCCACCAGTGCTGTGAGGACTTTGCGCTGATGCGCTCTATCCCCGGTATGACGGTGATCTGCCCCGCAGACGATGTAGAAGCAAAGGCTGCTGTGAAAGCCGCTTATGCCCATCAGGGCCCTGTGTACCTGCGTTTTGGCCGTCTGGCAGTGCCTGTGTTCCACAGTGAGGATTATCAGTTTGTGATCGGCAAGGGTGAAGTGCTGAAGGACGGCACGGATGTTGCCATTATCGCCAACGGTCTGATGGTCTATGAAGCCATCGTTGCAGGTGAAGAGCTGGCAAAGGCAGGCATCAATGCAATGGTCATCAATATGCCCACCATCAAGCCCTTGGATGAAGAGCTGGTGCTGGAAGCTGCCAAGAAGTGCGGCAAGGTGATCACCTGTGAAGAGCACTCCATCATCGGCGGCTTGGGTGAAGCAGTCTGTGGCGTGCTGAGCGAGAAGCTGCCCACCGTTGTGCGCCGCATCGGCGTCAATGACGAGTACGGTCACTCCGGCCCCGCTGTGGCACTTTTGAAGCAGTTTGGCCTGTGCGCTGACCACATTGTGGAAGTTGCAAAGGACCTGTGCAAATAATTAAATTACAATAAATAACGGGAGTGTTGCAAATCATTGCAGCACTCCCGAATACTATATTTCGTGATCTGAACCGACCGGAAGTCGGGGGTGCCCCGGAATGGCAATGTTATGAAGTCAACGCATCTGCGCCATTTTGAGGAGCCATAGGCGACGTGGGAATCCGTTCTCCAAGGGGTATTACGGATTGCCACGCACCTTCGGTGCTCCCAATGACATTCTAAACTTCGTCACATTGTCCGGGAGGGGTGTCCCTACGTTTAGGTGTGTCGTTTGCATTTTTAGGGGAATTTCGTTGTGGTCGGCGACAGGATCATCCACAATATACTGTGGCGTGCCAAAAAACGCAGGCTTTTTTCTTCGAAAATCTACCGGCCGTAGCCGTTGCCTGAATGAAAAAGCTGTGTTATAATCTATTCGACAAAATATGAGAGGAGGGGTTCGGTTGCTGTTTGAAGGCTATTCCATGGACGCACTGACCGTCCAAAAATTATTATCTGCGGCCAGCGGTGACGGGGCCCTGCTGTACATCTATCTGAAAAGCGGCAATGATCCGGTGAACGCCCAAAAGGATCTGCTGATGACCGAGGCCCGTTACCAGTGTGCCGCGGCAACCTTGCGGCAGATGGGCTTGTGGCCGGAGGCACAGAGCAAGATCATTCCCATGGGGGAGCGTCCCCAATATACCGAGCAGGACGTGGTACAGGCCCTCAACAAGGATCGGGAATTTCGCAGCCTGTACGGTGAGATCCAGCGCCTTTTGGGGAAGACCCTGAATAACGAGGAGCTGAAGATCATCTTGGGCTTTGTGCGGTATTTGGGCTTGCCTGCGGATGTGATCTGTGTGCTGGTGTGTTACTGCAAGGATCGGGCGAAGCAAAAGGGCAGCCTGCGCAATCCCTCCCTGCGTACCATCGAAAAAGAGGCATACGCCTGGGCAGAGCAGGGCATCGACACCATTGAGCAGGCCGGTGCGTTTATTCAGGCGCAAAATCTGCGTCGCAGTCGCCTGCAGGAGCTGATGCGGATCTTGCAGATCCGTAATCGGGAGCTGACCCCCGGAGAGAAGAACTATGCCCAAAAATGGCTGGAAATGGGCTTTCACAAGGATGCCATTGCACTGGCGTATGAGCGCACCTGTGTCAATACCGGTGCGATGAACTGGCCCTATATGAATAAGATCCTTGCCCGCTGGCACGAAAAAGGCTTCCATACCGCACAGCAGGTGCTGTCCGGGGACAAAAAGCCCATCCCCAAGGGCGCGTCCGGCGAGCTGGGGCAGGCCGAGTTGGAGGCCATTCAAAAAGCATTGCAGGAGGTTTGATCGATGGCATACAGTGCAGAGGTAGTGCGCCGTGCCCGTCGGCGTTTAGAGGAACAGAAAGAGCAAAAAAGGGCAGAGACGGCATCAAAATTACAGCAGGTGTATGCCGAATTACCCCATATTCGGGAGCTGGATGCCCAGCTGCGCAAAACCATGATTTTGGCGGCACAGGCGGTCTTTACCCAAGGGGACGAGGGAAAAGCGGCGATGGAAGAGGCGAAAAAGGCAAATCTTGCCCTCCAAAAGCAGCGAAAAGCTGCCATTGACGCCCGTTTTGGACCGGAATTTTTGGACGAAAGCGAAATTTGCGACCGTTGTGGCGGCACGGGCTATTTGGGCAGCCAGATGTGTAACTGTCTGATGGAGCTGTGCCGACAGGAGCAGAAGAAGGAGCTGAGCCTTCTAAACTGCGGCGAGGGGGATTTTGAACAGTTTAAGCTGGAGTATTATCCTGCTCAGACAGACAGCCGTTACGGCGCAAGCCCCCGTACCATTATGCAGAAGAATTTGGAGCTTTCCAAGCGGTTTGTGCGGAATTTCGGCGCAGGTAATCTGCTGTTTGTAGGCGGCACAGGCTTGGGCAAAACTTATATGTCTGCCTGTATTGCCCGAAGTGTGGCAGACAGCGGGCACAGCGTGGCTTACGAACCTGCAGGCCGTCTTTTTGCCAAGCTGGAGCGCAATCGGTTTAATCCCAGTGCGGAGACCGAGGAGGAGATGCGCCGCCTGCAGGATTGCGATCTGCTGATCGTGGACGATTTGGGCACAGAGCTGCCCGGCAATTTTGTGACCGCCGCCCTGTACGGTCTGCTGAACGACCGCCTGCTGGCGGGAAAGCCCATGGTGATCTCCACCAACCTGAATATTGATGAGATCGCCCAGCGCTACTCTCCCCAAATTGCCTCCCGTCTGCAAGGGCACTTTAAGGTACTGCCCTTTGTGGGAGAGGATATTCGTGTAATGAAGAATCGAGGAATTGTATTTTGAGAATCGGTGTTTTGTTTGATTTGGACGGCACACTTTTAAATACACTGGAGGATTTGACCGACAGTGTCAATTATGTTTTAAGAAGCCACGGCTGTCCGGAGCGTACCCAAAAAAATGTGCGGGACTTTATCGGAAACGGTGCACGGCGGCTCATCGAGCTGTCTCTGCCCGGCACACCGGATGACCCGGATGTGGATACGGCCCTTGCAGAGTACCAGGCATATTATAAAGCCCATAGCCAAGTAAAAACCCGTCCCTATGAGGGGGTGGTGGAGGCACTGCAGGAGCTGCAAAAATGCTACCCGGTGGCCATCGTGTCCAATAAGCCGGACGGGGCAACCAAGCTGCTGTGCAAGCAGTGGTTTGGGGACGTGTATGCAGCAGGAGAGAGCGCCGACTGCCCCCGTAAGCCTGCGCCGGATATGCTGTATAAGGCAATGAAGGCCATCGGCGTGGACCGCTGTGTGTATGTGGGCGACAGCGATGTGGACGTGATCACGGCCCATAATGCAGGCGCCCGGTGCCTGAGTGTGCTGTGGGGCTTCCGGGATCGGGAAGATATTGAAAAGGTTGGGGGCACCCACTTCTGTGAAAATCCCAAGGAGCTACTTCCTTGCTTATTGAGATTGCTGCAAGAGCTGTAGCTTTTTTCCTACAGCTTTCACTTGACGGATGATGCAAAATATGGTACTATCTACCTCGTTGATGGATGTACCATCCACGCCGGTATGGTGGAATAGGTAGACACAAGGGACTTAAAATCCCTCGCCGTAAAAAGCGTACCGGTTCGAGTCCGGTTACCGGCACCAAAAAAAGACGACCCTTTTGGGGTCGTCTTTTTTTGGTGCCGGTAACCGGACTCAGCTATATTCGCCTTCGGCGAGTTATATTGGCGGTGCCAGTTATATTTGCTTCGCAAGTTATATTGCCCTTCGGGCAGTTTTGGAGGCGAATATAATATAACTGAAGCCGTCAGGCTTCAATATAACTTTCACATCGTGAAAATATAACTCCGGCAACGCCGGAATATCACTTAAAATCGCAGCGAAAAGCCGCACTTGCAAAAAGAGAGGCTTTCTCGATTTATTCGCCTTTTTGAAATTCCAGAATGTCGCCGGCGTCGCACTTCAGCACATCGCAGATGGCAGCCAGGGTAGAGAAGCGGATGGCCGTCACCTTGTTGTTTTTGATTTTGGAAAGATTGACATTGGAGATTCCCACACGTTCCGCAAGTTCGTTTAAGGAAATTTTCCGCTCCACCATCATTCGATCCAAACGGAGAACGATTTTACCCATAGTGCCCCCTTAAACCAATCCGTCAACATCTTTTTCAAGCTTGGCGCCATAGGCAAAAAACTGTGTAAGACACAAAATAATGATGCCCATAAAAATGCCGCTCATATCAATGCTGATCTCTGCTGTTTCCACACCGGTGACCAGGCGGATAATGGTGCTCATAATGAGTCCGATCACGGGCACGGAGATGGAGAAAATGCCGATTTGGCGCATCAGGCGCACATTGTCCTTTTGGAAGGGTGTGGCGTTTTCGGACTTCTTAAAGATCAGGTGCAGATTGCGAAATACCATCGCCATCACCGCAAGGATGATCACCGCGCCGATGCCAAAGAGGAAAAAAGATACCATATCTGTCTTGTCGTCCACAACAGGGGCGTTGACTTCAAAGCCGTACACATTGAGCTCTGCCCCACAGCAATCCTTCCCATCAAAGCTGACGAAGCGATTGACCCAATCGGGTGCGGCAACGGAGCACACGGTAGCGGCCAGCATCAACGCGGCACCCACCCAGTGAAATACCTCTAAGATTTTTGTGATCACTGTTCCAAGCTTGTTAAGACCTTTCATAATAAGTACCTCCTATGTGTTTGTTGGTATAAGCTTAGCACAGATTTTAATGTTTGTCAATGAAAATTTAATGTTTGTCGTTAAATACGCGCATACTCCCTGTTAGGTCCCTACTACCTTGTTAAGCCTAAAATTATACGTCATTGTTGTGAAGGAGCACCACCAACGCCTCCCCTATAAGCTCTTACGGCAGGAAGAGTTGCCTACGAGGAAGCAGCTTCTTCATCCGTACCGATTTTATTTGCAATGTACTGATCTTGGTGGTATAATGACCTGTAAAGAGCCGCAAGGATCGCTTGCGGTGGTTACGGGGGATTCAAATGACCAGATTTTTTGTAACGTCCCGGGAGTTAGACGGGGATTTTTTGGTGTTGACCGGTGAAAACGCAGACCACGCCAAGGTACTGCGCCTGAAAAACGGGGAGCAGGTCTTGGTATGTGACGGTGAGGGCAGAGAGTGTATTTGCACGGTCAGTGATGTCAGCCCCGGGCAAATCAGCCTGGTGGTGCTTTCCCGGCAGGAGAGCAAAACGGAGGCTTCCGTCCGTGTGCGGGTCTATATGGCCTTTCCCAAGGGGGACAAGCTGGAGCACGTGATTCAAAAGGCAACAGAGCTGGGGGCTTATGAGATCGTGGCATTTCCCTCCAACAGATGTGTTTCCAGACCGGATGAAAAAAGCCTGCAGAAAAAGCTGGAGCGCTGGCAGAAGATTGCCGCCTCTGCGGCAGAGCAGTCCGGGCGGGGACTTGTGCCCCGTGTGCGGGTACTGAAAAGCTATCAGGAGGCACTGCAGGATGGGGCGCAAACAGACCTGCCGATTTTGTTCTACGAAAATGAACGGGCCACCACCTTGCGTATGGCGTTGGAGGAACAGCCGTTCCGGTCTGTTTCCCTGCTCACCGGACCGGAGGGAGGCTTGGAGGAGCGGGAAGTGGAGCAGGCAAAAAACGCCGGCTTCCGAATTTGCACCTTGGGCAGCCGCATTTTGCGGTGTGAAACAGCGCCGCTGTGTGCACTGTCGGCAGTGATGTATGCCGCCGGAGAATTTTAAAAAATAAGGGCTTGTTGCGAATATTGCAACAAGCC
>JAGASJ010000016.1 GCA_017621795.1 Oscillospiraceae bacterium
GGTACGTCCAATCGGACTTTGGTCGATGTCGATCACCTTGTCCAAATGTTCCATACCCAAAACCGCTTCACACCGCCCCGCACGGGTACGGGCTCGGTTCAGCTTTGCCAACAGGGTTTTATTCAGCACCTCGCCAACCAAGCTGGATTTGCCGGATCCGGAAACACCGGTAACACAGGTCAGTGTCCCCAACGGAATGGAAACATCCACATCCTTTAAGTTGTTTTCGGCCGCACCCTTGACCTGCAAATGCTTTCCGTTCCCCTTGCGTCTCTGAGCGGGTACAGGAATCTTCTTAAAGCCGCTTAAATACTGCCCTGTAACAGATCGTGGCTCTGCAATAATCTGCTCTAATGTGCCCGTCGCAACGATCTCACCGCCGTGACTTCCTGCACCGGGTCCCACGTCCACAATATAGTCCGCGGCACGCATCGTATCTTCATCGTGCTCTACTACAATAAGCGTATTTCCAATGTCACGAAGTCTTTTTAACGTTTCAAGGAGCTTGTCATTATCCCTTTGGTGCAGGCCAATAGAGGGCTCATCCAAAATATACAGCACGCCCATTAAGGAAGACCCAATTTGCGTTGCAAGTCGAATGCGTTGGCTTTCGCCGCCGGAAAGTGTTGACGAAGAACGCATCAATGTTAAATATTGCAGACCTACATCCATCAAAAAATGCAGTCTTGCCTTGATCTCACGAACGATCTGCTCCGCCACGACCGCCATATTGCCTTCTAATCGGAGATTTTCCATAAACTCCAATTCCTGACGGATACTCAGACGGCAGAAGTCCATAATACCCATACCGCCAACCGTAACACACCGGGCAATATCCGACAGTCTGTCTCCGTGGCAGTGCGGACAGGGCGCCGTGTCCATACATTCCTCCAGCTCTTTTCGCGCGGCATCGGACTGCGTCTCCCGAAAACGGCGGCTGATGTTGTTCATAATGCCCTCAAACGGCTGCTCCAGCACCCCCATACCGTTGCCCCGGTTGTAGGTCATACGCAGCTTTTCCCCTTTTGTGCCGTAAAGAATCACATCCATTGCTTCCGGGGAAAGTGTTTCCACCGGTGCAGTGAGGGAAAAGTGATATTTTTGCGCCAGCGCTTCAAAATACATGCGAAAAACAGAATCCGTTTTGGCACTGTTCCAGCCCGAAACCTGAATAGCACCGTCGAAAATGGATTTTGTTTTATCCGGAATGACCAAATTTACATCCGGTTCCAGCTGATACCCCAAGCCGGTACAGTGGGGACACGCACCGGCAGGATTGTTAAAGGAAAACATTCGCGGCTCCAGCTCTGTCAGGCTGACACCGCAATCCTCACAGGCATAATTCTGAGAGAATGTAAGTTCTTCCCCGGAATCGGGAAGCAAAACAGTTACAAGTCCCCCGGACTGCACACAGGCCGCTTCAATAGAATCTGTCAAACGGCGGCGCTGATTATCACGCATCACCAGGCGGTCTACCACCAATTCGATCGTATGCTTTTTATTTTTGTCCAGTTCGATGGCCTCTGACAAATCATAATTGAGCCCATCCACCCGCACACGGGAGAAGCCTTGCTTCCTTGCGTCATCAAACACCTTTTGATGCTCGCCTTTTTTACCCCGAATCACCGGTGACAACACAATAAAACGGGTACCCTCCCCCAGCTTTTCAATGCGGTCTACAATTTGGTCAATCGTTTGTCTGCTGATTTCCTTTCCGCACTTCGGACAGTGAGGAATGCCAATACGCGCCCACAAAAGACGCAGGTAATCGTATATCTCCGTTACAGTACCCACTGTTGACCGCGGATTTTTAGAAGTCGTCTTTTGATCAATGGATATTGCGGGAGAAAGCCCCTCGATCGCATCCACATCCGGCTTATCCATTTGCCCCAAAAACTGACGAGCATAGGAGCTCAAACTCTCCACATATCGGCGCTGACCTTCTGCGTAAATCGTATCAAAGGCCAGGCTGGACTTTCCTGAACCGGAAAGGCCTGTAAACACCACCAGCTTATCCCGGGGAATGGTCAAATTTATATTTTTTAAGTTGTTCTCTCTTGCACCTTGAATTTTAATGAAATCGTTCATACTGAACCCCTCATAAGTCAAAATTCTTCCATATATTATACCACAAACATAGACGTTCTACAAGACAATTTCGCGCCAAATTCTTTCTTTCATGACACCTTAAACAATTATATACAAATATGCTAAAGAGCTCCTCATAATTTCCCGCTTTTTTCGTTGTATTTACCGCACTTTCATTGTTGCATTTTCGCCGCCCAAAGTGCTATAATATTCCTGTATGGAATCACGCAACAGTGACGCACTGAAACACTACAAAAAGTGAGGAACAAACTATGATCGCATACGGTGATAACATTAAAGTCTTTTGCGGAAACGCCAACCCCATTTTTGCACAGACCATTTGTAAAGAGCTGGGGATTGAAATGGGCAAAGGTGACGTACAGACCTTCGCTGACGGGGAGGTTTCTGTCAGCCTGTCGGAAACTGTTCGTAACTCCGACGTTTTTCTCATTCAGCCTACCTGCAAGCCGGTGAATGATCACCTGATGGAGCTGCTGATTATGATCGACGCCTGCCGTCGTGCATCCGCAGGCCGCATCACAGCTGTCATTCCCTATTTTGGATACGCACGTCAGGACCGCAAGGCCAAAAGCCGCGATCCCATTTCCTCTAAGCTGGTGGCAAATATGCTGACCGCCGCAGGCGCAAACCGCATCCTGACTATGGATCTGCACGCACCTCAGATCCAAGGCTTTTTCGATATTCCCGTGGATCACCTGCTGGGCAATCCCACCTTCGTAAATTACTATTTGGAGAAGTTCCCCGAGGAGCAATATGACCACGAAGGTTTTGTGGTCGTCTCTCCGGATGTGGGCTCTGTCGGTCGTGCCCGCGCATTTGCCGCAAAGATGCACATGGGTCTTGCCATTGTGGACAAGCGCCGTCAGAAAGCCAATCAGTGCGAAGTGATGAATGTGATCGGTGATGTTCGGGGCAAAACCTGCATCATGTTTGATGATATGATCGATACCGGCGGATCCCTGTGCAACGCCGCTGAGGCCCTTGTAAAGGTTGGAGGCGCAAAGGCTGTATATGCCTGTGCCACCCACGGTGTGTTCTCTCAGAAAGCCTTTGATCACATTGAAAACAGCGTCATCGAAGAAGTGGTTGTTCACAATACCATTCCCCTGCCCACCGATCGCAGCTGCAGAAAAGTCAAGCAGTTGGATGTTGCGCCCATTTTTGCCCGCGCGATCTCCCATATCCACTGCGGTACTTCCATTGCAGATCTGTTCTAAATATGTTCGGACAGAAAAAAGACTGCTGGCTGATCGTGGGGCTGGGTAATCCCGGCAAGGAATACGCCCACACAAAGCACAACTGTGGCTTTCGTGCCATTGACCTTATTGCACAGCAGCTAAGCTGCAAAATCGACAAGGTTAAGTTCCAAGGGCTGTACGGGCAGGTCGCCTTTAACGGCACAAAGCTATATCTGTTAAAGCCTCAAACGTATATGAATCTATCAGGCCGTTCGGTGCTTCAAATGTCAGCATACTTCAACATTCCACCACAAAGAATCATCGTATTGTTTGATGATATCTCGTTGGAGCCCGGAAGGCTGCGTTTGCGCTCCGACGGCAGTGCCGGTGGACACAACGGCATCAAGTCCATCATCGCAGAGCTGGGCAGCCAGGATTTTCCCCGGGTGAAAATCGGTGTCGGCAGCAAGCCCCACAAGGATGCGGATTTGGCCGACTGGGTCCTTTCCGGCTTCACCGCGGCAGAAGAAAAATTGATGGCCGTTTCCCTGAAAAATGCTGCCGATGCTGCCCTTTGTATCATCGAAAAGGGTCTTGCTGAGGCTGCCAATCGCTATAACGGCTCAAAAGCTTAATTAGAAATACAGAACATCACGGGAAGGGGGTATAAACTCCCTTTCCGCGTTCCTGCGTGGAGAGAATTTTTTGAAAAGGAGGAAAATATATGCACATTTTGCTGCAGCAATTAAAAGATATGCCCGCTTTCAAGACTGTCCGTGAAGAGCTATTAAAAGGCCATAATACGGCTGTCACCGGTGTTGGACAAATCTGCAGAAGCCATTTCATTGCCGGGCTGTATACGCATACCCATAAGCCCATTACGGTTATATGTCAGGATGATATGGCCGCTAAGAAAATCCAGTCTGAGCTTTCCTCCTTTCTTTCTATGGATGTTCCCTCTCTGTGCAGTCGGGAACTGACACTTTACGACAGTGCTGTTGTTTCCCGTGCCTGGGAACAGAAGCGTCTGCGTCAGCTCTATGATTATTTGCAGGGACACACACGGCTGCAAATTATGGCCTGGGATGCCCTCAGTCAGCGCACCATCCCTCCCGAAATTCTGCAAAATGCTGTTTTTGAAATACACGCAGGCAGC
The DNA here is from genome assembly GCA_017621795.1 of Oscillospiraceae bacterium. Classification (GTDB taxonomy): domain Bacteria; phylum Bacillota; class Clostridia; order Oscillospirales; family Oscillospiraceae; genus Faecousia. The sequence continues at coordinate 4,444 of JAGASJ010000016.1, forward strand.
GAATACAGCCTAGACGCCATTCAAGAAAAATTAGTCGGTGCCGGCTATGCCCACTGCGCAATGGTGGAAGGACCTGGACAGTTTGCAGTTCGCGGCGGCATATTGGACATTTATTCCCCTGCTGCAGACCATCCGGTGCGTATTGAATTTTTCGGAGACGAAGTAGATACCATGGGCTATTTTGACCCTGCTACCCAACGCAGAGTGGAAAACGCCGATTCCATCACTGTTTTACCGGTGGGCGAAACGCAGCCGCGTCTTCACAAAGAAGGGCTCGCAGGCTTATGTCAGGATATCTCCAAGCTTATTGCCGCCCAAAAGCGCAGAAAGAACATTCACGGAAAACTCATTAAAACACTGGAACGGGACTTGGAAAAATACGAGAATAATCTCTCCAATCCTGCATCTGATCGCTATATGGGTTTTATTTACCGTGACTTTGCCACTGCTGCTGACTATATTCCCGATGACAGCATCATCGTTTTGTGCGATCAGGCAAACATACATCGCAGTGCCCGCAGTCGCACGGAAGAGCTGGGTATGCAGCTGGACAGTATGCTGCAGGCAGGACTCCTGGCCGGTGAGCTTTGTGACTTTGCCTGTCAGTGGGATGATTTCTGTTTTAGTATTCAGAATAAGACCATTTTATATATGGATACCTTTGCAGGAAGCGCTTACCCTGAAGGATGCGGACCGAAAACACTGCTTCCTGTATCCGCAAAACAGCTTCCCGGATACGGAGGCAGCCTGGATACCGCCTGTGCAGACCTGAGCCATTATCAGAATATAAGCTTCTCCAGCCTGGTCCTCTGTGGCAGCCGCCACCGTGCTGAGCTTCTGCAAGAGCTTCTCAGCTCCAGAGGCGTACACGCCTCTATTGCGATTCCTTTAGAGCAAATGCCTCCAAAGGGTGCGATCTATCTGACGGATGGGTCGCTGCCCTTCGGTATGGAATACACAGATGAACGGCTGGCTATTTTATCGGAAGGCCAGCTTTTGGCAAAAGGCCATACCCCTAAAAAAGCCAAAAAAGGTCCTACCAACCGTCAAAAGCTCCATTCCTTCACAGACCTTACCCCCGGTGATCTTGTGGTACACGAGCAGTACGGCATCGGCCGTTTTATGGCCATGGAGCAGATCCTTATTGACGGTGCCGTTAAGGACTACGTAAAGATCGCATATCTGGGAACTGATACTTTGTATGTTCCCGCCACGCAGCTGGATATGGTCAGCAAATATATTGGCGGCGGCGAGGACGGGAATGTGAAGCTGAACAAGCTTGGCGGCGATGCGTGGCAAAAAACCAAAACAAAGGCGCGAAAAGCCGCAAAGGATATGGCTGGTGAGCTTATTCAGCTTTATGCCGCCAGAAAACGGCAGGAGGGCTTTGCCTTTGGTGCAGACACCCCTTGGCAACTGGAATTTGAGGACAATTTCCCCTACCCCGAAACAGATGATCAGCTGCGCTGTATCAGCGAAATTAAATCCGATATGGAATCCCCTATCCCGATGGACCGGTTGCTTTGCGGCGACGTTGGCTTCGGAAAGACGGAGGTGGCGCTCCGCGCAGTTATGAAGGCAGTAATGGATGGCAAGCAGGTCGCCATTTTAGTTCCCACAACCGTCCTTGCTCAGCAGCACTATCAGACCGCGATGGCTCGCTTTAGGGGCTTCCCTGTGAATATTGATGTATTAAGTCGCTTCCGTACCCCAACGCAGCAGAAAAAAACGCTGCAGAATTTGCGGGCAGGCCAGGTAGATTTGATCATCGGTACCCACAAGCTCCTGCAAAAGACTGTGGAATTTAAAGACCTGGGTCTTTTAATCGTGGACGAAGAACAGCGCTTTGGCGTTAGTCATAAGGAACGTTTAAAGGAAATCTCCAAGGGTGTGGATGTGCTGACCCTTTCCGCAACACCCATTCCGCGCACACTCAATATGGCACTGTCCGGTATCCGGGATATGTCCACTATTGAAATCCCCCCCGCAGACCGCTACCCTGTGCAGACCTTTGTGGTGGAGCATTCCAATGCAATTTTGGACGATGCCATCCGTCGGGAGGTAGAACGTGGCGGACAGGTTTACTATCTGCACAACCGTGTGGAGACCATCGACCAGTGCGCCGCAGCTCTAAAAAGGCGGATCCCGGGTCTTTCTGTTGCCGTTGCCCACGGCAAAATGGGCGAAGAAGCCCTTTCAGACGTAATGCAGGCTATGGCTGAGGGGGAAATTCAGGTGCTGGTTTGCACCACCATCATTGAAACCGGTCTGGATATTCCCAATGCCAACACTTTGATCATTGAAAACGCCGACCGTTTCGGGCTCTCACAGCTTCATCAGCTTCGCGGACGTGTCGGACGGTCCACTCGTCGCTCCTACGCATATTTCACCTTCCGACCTGATAAAGCCTTGACGGAGATCGCAGAAAAACGTCTTACCGCCATTCGGGACTTTGCAGAATTTGGTTCCGGCTTCAAAATTGCGATGCGTGATTTGGAAATTCGCGGCGCAGGCAATCTTTTGGGCGCAGAGCAGTCCGGTCATATGATGAGTGTGGGCTACGATATGTATTTAAAGCTCTTAGACGAAGCAGTCCTGGAGGAAAAAGGCGAGGCACCTAAAGATCCGGATTGTACTGCAGATTTGAATGTCACCGCCAATGTGGACAAGGACTATGTTGCCCGGGGTGAGGAGCGAATGGACCTATACCGCCGTATGGCCGCCATTCGCACCCAAGAGGATGCGGATGATCTGCTGGACGAAATTGTGGATCGGTACGGTGAACCGCCTAAGGGTGTTTTGAATTTGGTGGAGATTGCACTGCTTCGTGCAAATGCCCGCAAAGCCGGTATTACAGATATTCGTCAAAAGGCTTCCGATGTTCTTTTCACCCTGCACAATCTGAACTTTGATGCTGTAGGACAGCTATGCGCAGACACAGACTATAAAGCAAGAGTTGCATTTCTTGCCAATGTGAAGCAGCCAACGCTACGTCTGCGTCTTGCTTCCGGTGTAGATGTTCTCAAGCAAGTAAAAGCCTTTATTGCAAGATACAGAAAATACCTGTAAAAATTTCGTGAATGTTCTTGCATTGCCTCATTTATTGTGATAAGATATGTCAAACTTCGATTAAAAATTTAAAAGGAGTCGGGTTCGATGACACAAAAACGCCCAATGCGTAACGACGAAGTCGAAGAACTGGAGACCGCGTTTCGCAACCTTTCTCATAAATCCAAAAACAGAAAAACAAATTCAGAAAACCCCAAAAAAGGGCAACCTAAGAAGGCAAAAACCTCTAAGCCTTCCGCAAACAGCACTTCAAAGGGTAAATATGCAAAAAAAGGCTTTAGCAAATCCAACATCTTAATGGTAAGCATTGCCGCGTTTGTGGTAATTGCTGTTGTGGCCGGTTTCTTAATCTATAGCAACATCCACAACAATCAGCACATTTCCGCCAATTTGACCATTATGGGTATAGATGTATCGGATATGACCCGTGCCGAAGCTGAGAAGGCAGTCAAAAATCAGTTTAACGCCCTGTACAAAAACAAGGAAGTGACACTGACTATTGACGGTAAATCTGTATCTATCCCCTCCGATACTGCCGGGTTAAAGCTGAACGTCAGCGACGCTGTTGATGCCGCTATAAACTATAAAGGCACAGACGATTCTTCTTCTAATGCGCTTCACGTCTTGGATATTCGGAAATTTATCTCCTATAAGTCCCGTCCGGTGATGGGCCTGTTGGATCCTTTCCGTGCACAATTTTCCGCTACCCTGATTCAGACGACCTATGTCATTGAGGGCACGAAGCCCACTGTTTGGGACAAAATTGACGAAAAGGCTTCTCTGGAGATCGTCATTAAAAAGGGTGTCCCCGGCTACCATTTGGATATGAACACACTGTTGGAGGGTCTGGAATCCTGCTACAGCACCGGTGTTACCGAGCTGACCCTGGAGTACGTCATTACCGAGCCTGCACCCCTGAATTACGATGAGATCCTGGAAAAATACTGTATGGCTCCTGTTGAAGCGGTGATGGACCCTGAAACCTTTGAGATTACCGGCGGAACATACGGTTACGGTATTGATGTGGCGGAGGTCGAAGCAGCACTTGCGCAAACCCCGTACGGCGAGACCGTTCGCGTCCCCTACCACTGGACAGCCCCGGAGAACACAAAAGAGGAACTAAGTGCGCTGCTGTTCCGCGATGTCCTCGCCAGCTATGAAACCTATGCTTCCAGCGAATACAACCGCAATACAAATCTGGAGCTTGCCGCAGCAGCCTGCAACAATTTGATCCTGTATCCCGGTGACGTATTCAGCTTTAACGGCACATTAGGTCAGCGCACAGCCGATAAGGGCTATAAACCCGGTGCGTCTTATGTGGGCGGTGAAACTGTTTATGACTACGGTGGAGGCATTTGCCAGGTGGCAACCACCATTTACTATTGCGCGGTTGTGTCCGATCTGGAGATTTTAGAGCGAGAATGCCATCAGTATGCCTCCTCTTATACGCCCCTTAGCACCGATGCAACCATTTTTTGGAACGGCATTGATATGCGCTTCAAAAACAACACCAAATATCCCATCCGTATTGAGGCATCCTCCTCTAACGGTGATGTATTTGTAAAGCTCATCGGTACAGATACCAAAGATTACTATGTAAAATTTGAGTCTGAGCATTTGGATACTTATCCCTTTGAGGAAGAATTCAAGGAATTTGAAGCAGATAACGAAAAGGGTTATAAGGACGGTCAGGTTTTGACCGATCCCTACACCGGCTACAAGTCCCGTTCCTATCGCGCCAAATACGATAAGGCTACCGGCAAGCTGATCGAGCGGACTTTGGAAAATGTGGATGTTTACAGCACCCGTAACAGAGTGATCTGTAAGATCATCGGCACAGAAACCGAGCCGCCCACCACAGAGCCGAACGTCACTGAACCTCCCATCACGCCGCCGGAATCCGTTCCCTCGGAAACAAAGCCTCCCGAGACCACTATTCCGGAAACAACACCTCCCGTTTCGGATGATCCGATAACAGGCACGACCACAGAGCCTCCCGCTTCCGGTGGCGACGAAACAGCATAAACAAACGGCGCTGTCTCATTGGTGATGAGACAGCGCCGCTTTTACATTTATTCCACTAAGGTTATTTTGCTGTAGCCTTTGCAATAAAACATTGGAGAGAGCTGGGTCTGCACCCCCGGCTGTAAATTCCAAACCGTGGTCTCAAAGGCTTTGCCTCCGATATATACCCCGTCCTCCGGAAGGTAGTGATGATAATAGATCGTAAGATAAGGTAAAACGGTGTCCGATAAATTGGTGATGCACAACGTATCCCAATCCCTTTCCTCGATCAAAACCGCATCATCTGCCCGATTCTGCAAGTATTCTACGTTAATATCGCAGGATAAGATCGGTTTTTCTATCATTTTTTGCGCATTCTTTTCAGGTATAAAAATCCGTGATTTGGGCGGGAGCATAAACCCTTCGAATAAATACAGTCCTCCATCGGTTTTTAACTCCACGGCTATGTACGAAATGACCCTGTCCGCAGAATTACACAGCATTATTGCCGCCACGTCAAATACCTGTCGGTTGGTGTCATCTTCGTGAAAAATCCCCTCGTACACTCCAATATTTTCAATGATCACGCCGGCATCCAAAGCTGTATAAGGAAATATAATACGCTCCTGTTTTGCCTCGCAGACACTGTTTTCCGCCGTTTGCATTCCGTGTACACGCCAAACATTGCACCCAAGTACGATCAAAACCAGCAAGCCAAAGCTGAGCGATGCCATTGCAAGAGCAATCCTGCGCACACAAATATGATTCATCACACTGCCACCTATTCTGTAAAAAAGTGGCTTCATTATAGGAATTATTTCCCCATCTTTTCAAGGGAAACAAGTAGAAAAACGGGAGTATTTCCTATTTTTTATTAGACAATTCTCGTGCGGAAAATAACAGGGAATAGCAAAAATGCGATTAGAAAGATTCTAAGCGCATTTCCAAAATCATTTGCAGAGCATGCTCCACCGCTTGACGGCGTACCTCTTCCCGGTCGCCCGTCAGCAACAGTTTTTTACAATCGGTAATACTGTCATCGCTGTATCCGATATATACCGTTCCCACCGGGTTTCCGTAGTCATCTCCCCCGGGGCCGGCAAGTCCTGTGACGGACACTGCAACATCAGCAAGCAGAAGCTTTTTAACGCCCTCCGCCATCTGCTTTGCAACCTCCGCAGAAACTGCTCCATACCGTTCCAGTGTTTCCGCCTTCACGCCCAAAACCGCACACTTCACCTCATTGGTATAGCTCACAACGCCGCCTTTATACACCTTTGAGCTGCCACTGACCGCTGTAATCGCACCACCGATCAATCCGCCTGTGCAGCTTTCGGCGGTGGCAAGCGTTTTTCCCTGTAGGGCGGCTAATACTTTAGCAGAAAGGGTCATCATCGAACTTCACCGATACCTTTTCAACTGTCTCCAACGCCTGGGCAATGAGTGCTTTGCGGTCAAGCTTTTGTTCCGCGTTTAGCAGCTGACCGATTGTAGGCTTTGTTTTCGGGTGCTTCGGAGTAAATACTGTACAGCAGTCCTCATAGGGCAGTATGGATGTATCCATTGTGCCGATCTTGCGGGCAATCGTCACAATTTCTTCCTTGTCCATACCCACCAGCGGCATAAAGATGGGCATTTGCACAACTGCGCCGGTAACTGCCATGGCTTCCATGGTTTGGCTGGCCACCTGCCCCAAATTCTCGCCGGTGATCAGAGCTCCGCAACCATCGTGGCGGGCAATTTCCTGGGAAATCTCCATCATAAAACGGCGCATGATCAGGGTAAAGAATTCCTCGGCACAGTGATCCCGAATCGCCTCCTGAATGGGCGTAAAGTTCACAATATTGACGGTCATTCTGCCGCTGTATTTAGTGACCAAACGGGCCAGCTCCATCACCTTGTCCTTCGCAAGCTGTGAAGTATACGGATAGGAGAAAAAGTGTACACACTCAATTTCAACGCCCCGTTTTGCCATCATATATGCCGCCACAGGAGAATCTATGCCGCCGGAAAGCAGACACATCGCTCTGCCGCCCACGCCGGTGGGTAAACCGCCTGCGCCCGGCTCTGCAGGACCGTGTACATAGGCCGCAAAATCACGGACCTCCACATACACCGTATAGGCAGGATGGTGCACATCCACCAGGCAATCGGGATGGGCTTCCGCAATTCGTCCACCGATCTCTTGAGAAATCTGAATGGAATTCAGCGGAAATGATTTATCGGAACGTTTTGACTCCACCTTAAAAGAGGCCGCGCAATCCAGATCCTCTCCCAGGTATTCTTCAACCGCATTGAAAATGCTGTCTAAATCCTTTTCACAGGGACGGCAACGGCAAAGACTCACCAGTCCAAAAATGGATTTGCAGGCTTCCCATGCACTGTCTACATCCGCCTCTTCATCCATAGGTTCAACATACACCGTAGACTGCATAATATACACGTCAAAGTTTCCGTAAGCCTTCATTCTGCGGCGAATGTTCTGACGCAGTCTGTTTTCAAACTGTCGTTTATTCGTGCCCTTGAGCACGACCTCTCCAAGTTTCAGCAAAAATATCTCGTTCAAGTTCATATCTCCTATTAAGCAGTGGAGCGTCGAACACCGACAGCCCCACGGCAGTCCTTTTGTTTGTATTTTTCCTTTCGGGGTTCAACGCCCCACTGCTTAAATATTGACTGTTCGGTACTGGATGGCCTCCGCAATATGCTCCGTCTGAATATCCCGGGAGCCTGCCAGGTCCGCAATGGTACGTGCAACCCGCAAAATGCGGTCGTAGCTGCGGGCTGTAAGTCCAAATGCTTCAAACGCCTGTTTCATCAGCCCATGGGCCTCATCATCCAACACACAATAATAGCGCAATTCATTGGGGCCCATTCGGGCATTGTACATTCCGGAGGATTCACCGTATCTGCGATGCTGAACGGTACGCGCCGCATTCACCCGCTTGCGTATTTCGCTGGATGGCTCTGCCTCTGCGCGAGCCCGCAGATCATCATAATGCACAGCCGGCACTTCCACGATCATATCAATTCGATCCAAAAGCGGACCGGAAATGCGGCTTCTGTACTGTTCTATGGAGTTTTCTGTGCAGCTGCACCGCCCGGATGGGTCGCCATACCATCCGCATTTACAGGGATTCATGGCACATACCAGCATAAAATCTGCAGGATATGTCACCGATCCGGACACACGGGCAATGGTCACAGTACCATCCTCCAAAGGCTGACGCATCAAATCCAAGGTATCCTTCTTGAACTCAGGCAGTTCATCCAAAAACAGCACACCCTTATGGGCCATGGAAATCTCACCCGGGCGTGGATTGGTCCCACCGCCAATCAGGCCGGCGTTGGATATGGTATGATGCGGTGAACGGAAAGGACGGCGCTGGATCAGCGGTGTCTCCGGCCTCAGCATTCCTAAAACAGAGTATATCTGCGTCACCTTCAGTGATTCAGGCCAGGTCATATCCGGCAAAATGGAAGGCAGTCGCTTGCTGAGCATACTTTTGCCCGAGCCGGGAGGACCGATCAGCAGGATGTTGTGACCGCCTGCCGCCGCGATCTCCATTGCTCTTTTAACATTCTCCTGCCCAACCACATCTTTAAAGTCGGGGATGTCCAATTCCCTGCTTTCGGGGATCCACATCTGCTGTTCTTCAATGGGAACACCGCCGTTGAGTGCATCTGCCAACTGCGTAACTGTGTGGACAGGATAAATGGCAGGGCCTCTTGCCAGGGTCGCCTCGGCAGCATTCTCCGCAGGAACATATACCTTCTGAAAACCTGCCCGTTTCGCCGCGATTGCCATTGGCAGGACGCCGTTTACAGGACGGATCGTACCGTCCAGAGAGACTTCGCCAATAAACGCGCAATCTGAATCGGGCCGATTGATGGCACCGCAGGCACACATAATACTCAGCAAAATGGGTAAATCATAGTGGGTGCCACCCTTTTTCAGGTTTGCCGGAGCCAAATTCACCGTAATACGACCTGTTGGAAAACGCATACCGCTGGTTTTTGCGGCGGCACGGACACGCTCACGTGCCTCCTTCACAGCGGCATCGGGAAGACCAACGATCTCAAAATTCGGCAGGCCATTGGAAATATAGCATTCCACACTCACCTTGCTGCCCTCTATGCCGTAAATTCCCAGGGTAAAAACACTGCAAATCATCCCATCAGCTCCTACTCACATTTTCTACATCATACCCCATTTGATAAAAAAAGACAATTCTTTTTTTGTATTTTCTCTGCTTCTGCTCTTATTCCGTCGTGAACGAAAAAATTTCAACGATTTTCACGAAATTTCCAACGCTGAAACACAATATCGGCTTTACAAACGAGATGAAAAGTGCTATAGTATATGGGACGAATTTTGAATACTTTAGGAGGTATTTTGTTTTGGCAAGAAAATTCAAAACTATGGACGGCAATACTGCTGCCGCCCACGTCAGCTACGCCTTTACTGAGGTCGCTGGCATCTACCCCATTACGCCTTCCAGTCCCATGGCCGACTATGTTGACCAGTGGGCCGCTGCAGGCCGTAAGAACATCTTTGGCGACACTGTTAAGGTCGTGGAGATGCAGTCCGAAGCCGGCGCTGCCGGTACTGTTCACGGCTCTTTGGCCGCAGGTGCTCTGACCACCACCTACACCGCATCTCAGGGTCTTCTGCTGATGATCCCCAATATGTACAAGATTGCCGGTGAATTGCTCCCCAGCGTATTCCACGTATCTGCCCGTACCGTTGCTGCTCAGGCTCTGAACATCTTCGGTGACCACTCCGACGTCTACGCCTGCCGTCAGACCGGTTTTGCTATGCTGTGCGAAACCAACGTGCAGGAAGTTATGGACCTGGGTGCTGTGGCACACCTGGCCGCTTTGGAGGGCCGCGTTCCCTTTATCAACTTCTTTGACGGTTTCCGTACATCCCACGAGATCCAGAAGATCGCTATTTGGGATTATGAGGATCTGAAGGAAATGACCAATATGGATGCTGTGGAAGCCTTCCGCAAGCACTCCCTGAATCCTGAGCGCCCTGCAATGCGCGGCTCTCACGAAAATGACGACATTTTCTTCCAGCACCGCGAGGCCTGCAACAAGTACTACAAAGCACTGCCTGCAGTGGTTGAGAAGTACATGGCAAAGGTAAACGAGAAGCTGGGTACCAACTACCAGCTGTTCAACTACTACGGCGCTGCCGATGCTGACCGCGTCATCGTCGCTATGGGCTCCATCAACGACGTTATTGAAGAAGTCATCGACTACCTGAACGCCAACGGCGAAAAGGTCGGTCTGGTGAAGGTCCGTCTGTTCCGTCCCTTCTGCGCCGAGAAGCTGCTGGCCGCTATTCCCGCTACCGCAAAGAAGATTGCTGTGCTGGATCGCACCAAGGAGCCCGGTTCTCAGGGCGAGCCTCTGTATCAGGATGTGGTTATGGCTCTGGCTAAGGCCGGCCGCAACGACGTAACTGTGATCGGTGGCCGTTACGGCTTAGGCTCCAAGGACACCCATCCCGCTTCCGTATTCGCTGTTTACGAGGAGCTGGCTAAGGATGCACCTAAGCATGAGTTTACCATAGGTATTGTGGACGACCTGACCCACCTGTCTCTGGAAGAGAAGGTCTCCCCCAACACCGCGGCAGAAGGCACCATCGAATGCAAGTTCTGGGGTCTCGGCGGCGACGGCACTGTTGGTGCCAACAAGAACTCCATTAAGATCATCGGTGACCACACCGGCAAGTACGTACAGGCTTACTTCCAGTACGACTCCAAGAAGACCGGCGGTGTAACCGTTTCTCACCTGCGCTTCGGCGATCAGGCCATCAAGAGCCCCTACTATATCAACAAGGCAGACTTTGTTGCCTGCCACAACCCCTCTTATATCACCAAGGGCTTTAAGATCGTTCAGGACGTAAAACCCGGCGGTGTATTCCTGATCAACTGCCAGTGGACCCTGGAGGAGCTGGAGCACCATCTGGATGCCGCCTCCAAGCGTTACATTGCAAACAACAACATTCAGCTGTATACCATCAACGCCATCGACCTGGCTATTAAGGTTGGTATGGGCAAGCGCACCAACACCATTTTGCAGTCCGCTTTCTTCTCCCTGGCAAAGGTTATGCCCGAAGAAGAGGCTATTGGCTACATGAAGGCTGCCGCTGAGGCTTCCTATCTGAAGAAGGGCCGCGATGTGGTTGACAAGAACTGGGACGCTATTGATGCCGGTGCTACCGCATACGTTAAGATCGACGTGCCCGCATCCTGGGCAAACGCCGAAGACGTAAAGGCTGAGCTGAACCTGGAAGGCAATGCTGATACCATTGCTGTTGTAAAGAACATTCTGACTCCTGTTGGCAAGATGGACGGCTACAGCCTGCCTGTTTCCGCCTTTGATCCCTATGTGGACGGTCAGTTTGCTCTGGGCGCTGCCGCTTATGAGAAGCGTGGCGTTGCCGTTACCGTGCCCCACTGGGATGAGACAAAGTGTATCCAGTGTAACAACTGTGCTTACGTATGTCCCCATGCTACCATCCGTCCCTTCGCTCTGACCGAGGCTGAAGCTGCTGCAGCTCCCGCCGGTGCCAGAATCGTGCCTGTTAAGGCCGGCAAGGGCAAGGGCGTATACAGCTACGCAATGGCTGTTTCTCCCCTGGATTGTATGGGCTGCGGCGTCTGTGTAGGCGTATGTCCCACCGGCGCTATCACCATGGTTCCTCAGGAGAACGAGCTGGCTGAGCAGGAAGTGTTCAACTACATGGTTTCCAAGGTCAGCCAGAAGCCCGATATGGAAGACACTTCCGTGAAGGGCAGTCAGTTCAAGAAGCCTCTGTTGGAGTTCTCCGGCTCCTGCGCAGGCTGTGCCGAAACCAGCTATGCCCGCTTGGTCACTCAACTGTTTGGCGACCGTATGTACATCTCCAATGCTACCGGCTGTTCCTCCATTTGGGGCGGTCCTGCTGCTACCTCTCCCTACTGTGTCAACGCAGAGGGTCACGGTCCTGCTTGGTCCAACTCCCTGTTTGAGGACAATGCTGAGCACGGCTTGGGTATGTACACCGCACAGGCTGTGATCCGTGAGTCCCTGGCCAACAAGGTGCGCAAGGTTATGGAAGATACCTGCTGTGACGAACGCAAGGCCGCTTGCCAGGCTTGGCTGGACACCTTCAATGACGGTGAAGCCAACAAGGCCGCTACCAAGGCTCTGATCGCAAACCTGGAATCCAAGGTCTGCTGTGATACCGTTAAGGACATTCTGTCCAAGAAGGAATATCTGTCCAAGAAGTCCGTGTGGATCTTCGGCGGCGACGGCTGGGCATACGACATCGGCTTCGGTGGCGTTGACCACGTTTTGGCCTCCAACAAGGACGTAAACATTTTCGTATTCGATACCGAGGTTTACTCCAACACCGGCGGACAGGCTTCCAAGGCTTCCAACATCGGTCAGGTGGCTCAGTTTGCCGCTTCCGGTAAGGAAACCAAGAAGAAGTCCCTGGCTGAGATCGCAATGTCCTACGGCTATGTATACGTCGCTCAGATCGCTATGGGCGCTAACCAGGCGCAGACCATTAAGGCAATCTGCGAGGCAGAGGCCTACAACGGTCCTTCCCTGATCATCGGCTACGCTCCCTGTGAGATGCACTCCATCAAGGGCGGTATGATGAACTGCCAGAGCGAGATGAAGAAGGCTGTGGAATGCGGCTACTGGAACCTGTTCCGTTTTGATCCCTCCAAGGAAACCGGCAAGTTCACTTTGGACTCCAAGGCACCCAAGGATGGTTATCAGGAATTCCTGATGAACGAAGCTCGTTACAGCCGTCTGACCCGTGAGTTCCCCGAGCGTGCTACCGAGCTGTTCGCCAAGAACGAGGCTGCCGCTAAGGAGCGCTACGAGCATCTGCTGAAGCTGGTTGAAATGTATAAGGATTGATTCCTAAAATTGGGGGGTGCCTTTTAAAGGCACCCCCTTTAGAGTATCAAAAGCCCCTAAAATCAAATCTGTATACGAATTGTATTGGGAGATAAGAATGTACTGCACAATAACCGATATCAGAGGAGATTATGCCTTTGTTACCTATGAAGATACAGGCATCACCTCCGAGGTTGCCATCGCACTGCTTCCGTTCGGCGTGGATATTGGCGACAGGCTGAAGTTTGAAAATTACGAATTCAGCATTGCATAAAATTTTGCATTATGCTATAATCATCCGCAGAAAAAGCAAAAAGGAGATAATATATGGGCAAGGTATACGTTTTTGACCATCCCCTGATTCAGCACAAGCTGAGCATTATGCGCAACAAAGAGACAAGCACCAAAGAGTTCCGCGAACTGCTTTCCGAGATCGCAATGCTGATGACCTATGAGATCACCAGAGATCTTCCCACCGATCCGGTGGAGATCGAAACCCCCATTGGTCACGCCACCGTGCCAATGCTGAAGAAACAGCCCATTTGTTTGGTGCCTATTCTCCGTGCCGGCTTGGGGATGGTGGATGCCATCTTGAAGCTCCTTCCCAATGCCAAGGTCGGGCACATCGGAATGTACCGCGACGAGGAAACACTGAAGCCTGTCCCCTATTACTGCAAGCTTCCTAATGAGGCCCCCAACTCTTCCATTCTGATTTTGGAGCCTATGAACGCCACAGGCGGCAGTACTGCCGCAGGCATTACCGTCCTCAAGGAACGGGGCTGTAAAAACATCAAGGTGCTGAACCTGATCGCAACGCCCCAAGGCGCTGCCCGCGTACACGAAGAACACCCGGATGTGGATATTTATATCGCATCTATGGATGAAGGCTTGAACGAAAACGCCTACATTGTACCCGGCTTGGGTGATGCCGGCGACCGCATTTTCGGTACAAAATAATAAACGCTATTGATAAAAAAGGTGCTGCCTCAATTTGAGACAGCACCTTTTCCGTCATATTTTATTTGTTCACTTTTAAAATTGTCCTTGACAGTGGATATTGCATCTTTTACCACAAAGCCGAAGGAACGAACCAATTTGGAGTTTCCTCATAAAAGGCATCAAGCTCCGGAACAATGGTTTTCTCGAATTCGGAAACAACTGAAAGCATCTCTTCAGAACAGGAATCGATCTCTGCTTGGTTTGTGGGGGTCTGCACGGATCTGCCCAGCACATGACAAAATCCAATTCCCTGAATGTTCAAAAGATATTCTGTATTAGAATGGGACGGCCCGCTATCGACCAACAGCCGAAGCACGTGACCTCTGGGCGTTCTTTTATCAAGTATATACAAACCCATAGCCTCATAATGATAGGAGAAGCCGTATTGTTTCGCTAATTTTTTAAGTTTTGCAGCGATAGTGTAGTCTGGGAAAAATTTGATCAGCTTGTCTTTTGTGGGAAAGCGCTCAGCAAAGAAACTGCGCGACTTCTCTATTACCGGTTTGATCTGTTTGTCCCAGGATGCAATTTTTTGTTTTTCCGCATCAGTCAAATAGATCTGCATACTGACTTTAGGATGAATATTGGGCAGCAATGCTTTCATAGCTTCGAAATATGGTGTAGCATCGTGAATAATTCCATTGTGTAAGATGTCTATAGAGAGTGAAATATAATTACCACCCGTTGAATAACGATGCAGGCGAATACCGGAACCATACGGCTGATCCTGAAGACGCCATGCGAGGTCTAAGTCACACTGCCAATCCTCAGCGAGGCTTTTAACGCGTGATATATCTCGTTCATAAGGGATCACATTATGGAAGAAGTCAATATCATAGTAGTAGAGATCACTTTCACGAAAACCATATCTACGATGAATCTTTTTCATATGCGGTAAAACATCCGCTTCGGTACAGCCTGTATCGATGTCAATATTGCTCAGAAAATATATTGAGTACAATCCGTAATCACTGCCATTAAAAAAACGGATTTTGCCCAGTGCAGGGCAGTCTTTGACTGCTTTTGCACAGCTTCCGGTGGAAAGCGTTTCCTCATGGGACTTCATATAAGGCAATTCGTCAAAGTAGTACAGGAAACGATGGGCGGTTAGATTTTGCTCTTCAAGAAAACGATGGGCGATTGCCGGGTAGTCGGAATACGGAATTTTGGAACTCAAATTGAAGGTGTACGTCTGAATGACACGCATATAATCACATCCTTCTTGTTAGAAATAGTATTGGGGGATATTTTTAATATATCATACATATAGTTGGGATTCAAGAAAAATCAAAAATACATATTGGGCCGTCAGAATTCATCGTGCGTTTGTTTTGCATTTTATGAGAAGGGAGCGTTTTCGTGAAGCAGTACATATACGCACGGGTTACAAGCGGGCCAATGTGGGCATTGGCCCCTACGGCGATATTCGCAACGACTTCATTTCATACGAAAGTGTAGGATTATAAAAGCTATAAGTTAATGAAATAAATCCACTCACGCCCGCAGGCATTTCACACGCCGCAGGCGTATTTCACGCACGAAGTGCATTTCACAAATCCCGCAGGGATTTATTTCGTTGAAAAAGACCTTGTCTTTCGACAAGGTCTTTTTCTGGTGGGGTTGACCGAAATGAATCTCCGAAGAATAAATTAGACAAAAATCAAAAGCGAAAGTTCAAAAAATATGCCGGTTTAATGGTTTCCTGGAACTTCTGAAGCGCAAAACAAAGGTTGGCCAGAATAAATCGTGTGTTGCCCCCACGAATTACTTCTTAATAGAATCCTTTCCGCCCATAGCGAAGTAGGTAATTCTATCCTTCCTCTGTATCGAGTTCCTCACTTAATAGATAGTCATATTTTTCAGAGATTATCTTTCCCAGCATGGGATATTTCTCAAACAGCAAGTGAAATAATAGAAAGCAGTCCATCATGGCATAACTCAAATCGCCCAGACTATCTAATTTGGCTCCGTTGTAATAAATCCCGGAATTGTCCTTTGTGTGCTATTTCAACACCAGCTGTCCGTCCTGCTCGTCCACGGTTACCGATTGCCCGGGCAGAATGTCACCGCGGAGCAGGCGTTTGCTAAGCATCGTTTCCACCGTATGCTGGACATAGCGGCGCAGGGGCCGTGCACCGAATTGGGGATCATAAGCGGCATCCACAATGGCATTTTTGGCCGCATCGGTCAGAACGCAACGAATTTGCTGACTTTCCAGACGGTCATTCAGCTTGGATATCTGCAGGTCAATGATCTTGGTCACATTTTCCTTCGTCAGAGGCTTGTAGAATACAATCTCATCCAGCCGATTCAAAAATTCCGGGCGGAAAGAGCGGCGCAGCAGCGCTTGTACCTGTGCCTTGGCGGTCTCGTCGATCGAGCCGTCTGCATTGATACCGCCCAGCAGATACTCAGAACCCAGGTTGGAGGTCAGAATAATGATGCTGTTCTTGAAATCCACAGTCCGGCCCTGGGAATCGGTGATTCTACCATCGTCCAAAACCTGAAGCAGGACGTTAAACACATCCGGGTGCGCCTTCTCGATCTCGTCAAAAAGGACAACACAGTAAGGCTTCCTGCGCACCGCTTCCGTCAGCTGACCGCCCTCGTCGTAACCTACATATCCAGGAGGCGCTCCGATCAGTCGGGATACGGAATACTTTTCCATATATTCGGACATATCAATGCGAACGATATTATCTTCGTCATCGAACAATGCCTGAGCCAGAGTTTTTGCAAGCTCTGTTTTGCCAACACCGGTGGGACCCAGGAACAGGAAAGAACCAACAGGTCGGTTGGGATCCTGGATGCCGGCTCTGCTGCGCTGAATGGCTTCAGTAACAGCCTGAACGGCCTCGTCCTGACCGACGACTCGCTGGTGGAGCGTTTCGTCCAAATGAAGCAGCTTTTCCCGTTCTCCCTGCACCAGCCGGGAAACGGGGATACCCGTCCAGCGTTCCACGATGCGGGCGATCTCTTCGTCAGTGACACGGTCACGGAGAATGTTGCTCTCCTTGGCGCTTTGTGCCCGCCGTTCCTCTTCGGCCAGCTGGCGTTGTGCTTCGGGCAAACGGCCATATTTCAGTTCGGCGGCCTTTTCCAGATCATAACGCTGCTCAGCGGCTTCAATTTGACGGTTCAGATCTTCGATCTGTTCGCGCAGCAGCTGAACTCTGCTGATGGCATTTTTTTCGTTTTCCCACTGGGCTTTCATGGCGTTGAACTTATCCCGTTCCTCTGCCAGCTCCTTTTGCAGCTCTGTCAAACGGTTCTTGGATAGGGAATCCTCTTCCTTTTTCAAAGCTGCCTCCTCAATCTCCATCTGGATGATCTTTCTGGAAACGGAATCCAATTCGGTAGGCATGGAATCCATCTCGGTGCGGATCTGGGCACAGGCTTCGTCCACCAGATCGATGGCCTTGTCCGGCAGGAAACGGTCGGTGATATAGCGGTGAGACAGTGTCGCCGCAGAAATCAGAGCGGAGTCGGCAATTTTAACGCCATGGAAGACCTCGTAGCGCTCTTTCAGTCCCCGAAGAATGGCGATGGTGTCCTCCACCGTAGGCTCATTGACCAAAACGGGTTGGAACCGGCGTTCCAGTGCGGCATCCTTTTCGATATACTGGCGGTATTCATCCAGCGTTGTGGCACCGATGCAGTGCAGCTCGCCCCTTGCCAACATAGGCTTCAGCAGATTGCCTGCGTCCATACTGCCCTCAGTCTTGCCCGCTCCGACGATGGTGTGCAGCTCGTCGATGAACAGGATAATGCGCCCTTCAGACTGCTTGACCTCATTGAGCACCGCTTTCAGCCGCTCCTCAAATTCGCCCCGGTATTTTGCACCTGCGATCAGCGCACCCATATCCAGAGAGAATACGGATTTATCTTGCAGTGTTTTGGGTACATCCTTCTTTACGATTCTCTGTGCAAGCCCCTCAGCAATGGCTGTCTTGCCCACGCCAGGCTCACCGATCAGGACGGGGTTGTTTTTTGTTTTTCGGGACAAAATGCGGATCACATTTCGAATCTCCTCATCTCTGCCGATCACCGGGTCCTGCTTCTGCTCTCTGGCGCGCTTGACCAGATCTGTGCCGTACTTTTCCAGTGCGTCATAGGTGCTCTCCGGGCTGTCTGAGGTGACGCGTTGGTTACCGCGAATTGTCTGGAGGGCCTTCAGACAGCCCTCTTTTGTTATACGGTAGGTCTCCAGTAAAGTCTTTACGCCACCCTTTGCAGTGTCCAGCAATGCCAGGAACAGATGTTCCACGGATACGAACTCATCTTTCATGTTTTTCGCTTGTTCCTCAGCGGCGCTGAAGGTGGAGTCCAGGTCAGCGGTGATATAGAAGCGGTCTGCCTCCCGGCTGCCGGTAACTGCGGGGATTTTCCTCAGTTCTGTCTGAGCCGCAGCCTCCAAGCTCTCCAGGGTGATGTCCATTTTCCGCAGCAGCTGGGGAATTAGTCCACCATCCTGATACAGCAGTGCCAGGAGCAGATGAACCTGTTCCATCTGCTGGTGAGAATTCTGCACAGCAAGATTTTGTGCACTCTGGACAGCTTCCAGAGACTTCTGGGTATAGTTTTTAAAGTTCATAGCTATCCTTCTTTCTGATTTTTAGCACTCTCTCGTTGAGAGTGCTAATCTATTTGTCTTTACTATACCTCTTTTTTTCTGAAAGTCAAGGCTTGTTACAGAAATTTCATAACTGCGTAAAAAAAAGTTTTGGTTTAAGAAGACGTTCCGTGCTGCGACGGTCCACTTACACTGCTGCTAAGGCCGCCCTTCAGCTCTACCCTCCAAATAGCCAAGGAGGTGTTTTGCATCCATAAAAATCCAGCGATTATTTTGCTTACAAAAACAGGAAAACCGCTAGGGACTCCAACGGGGCTGTAAAAACATCAAGGTGCTGAACCTGATCGCAACGCCCCAGGGCGCTGCCCGTGTACGAAGAACACCCAGATGTGGATATTTATATCGCATCTATGGATGAAGGCTTGAACGAAAACGCCTACATTGTACCCGGCTTGGGTGATGCCGGTGACCGCATTTTCGGTACAAAATAATAAACGCTATTGATAAAAAAGGTGCTGCCTCAATTTGAGACAGCACCTTTTCCGTCATATTCTAAAATGCTTATTTTTATCGATAATACCCTGCTATCTCACCGGTTTTTTCCTGGCTGACCAGCATACCGGTTTCGTCAAACGTGTATCGGAACACATAGCTTGTGCCGCCGATCGTAAAGGCACTGGTCATTGGTGAAAAGAAGGTGGTGGTGATGCTTTCCACATCCCATAGAAGCATCCCGGCTTCACTCAAAGACAGATCCCCACCAAGGGAACCCTTTGCAGAGTAGAATTCTCGGGGTGTGCCGGCGTTTGGATCGCATACCAGCAGCACTGCCGTGTAATTGTCCCGAACCATTGGTGTCAGTTCTTCGCTGGAGATCTCCCAGATGCCATTGTCAAACAGATCATTCAGCACTGCAGCGATTTCATATCGGCCGCCTGCGTTTTGGCTTTCATCTTCCAGCCTTGGCACAGCATAGGCCGAAAGATAAATACTACCGTTATACTCAATCATATCGGTGATGTAGTAGTAAGCATCCTCGCTACCATAAAAGAAGGATTCGGTAATATTGCCCTCATAATCGACCCGTACAATTTGGGAGTATTCGTTTGTCATGTGACTGCCGAGCTGCACAATATAGCCATCCTGAAGACCTGCGGCATTCCAAATTCCGTAATTGCCAACCTCCGTCTTCTTGAAGTGTGTTACATCTCCGTCCGCAGAATACTGGCTCAAGCAGAAATACTTGAGGTCACCACGGCTGATCACAGCATAGCTGCCATCTGCGTTTTCGATAATTTCAGCAATGTATTCGTCCTTGAAGCCATTGGTAAGCATACGCATCCACAGGAGATTTCCATCGGAATCTATTTTAGCCATCCATGCATAGGAGTAATGCAAAGTACTCCATGTAGGCGTTTCTCCGTATGCGATCACGCCGTCAGATACAGCACTGAATCCATCGATTCGAAATTCAGATATTGAAACACTCCATAAAAGCTCCTCTCCGTCATACTTCTCAATGAAGCTTTGATCGTGTACCTCGAAACCAAGCTGAGCATCCTCTTTATATTCAGAGCGATACTTGTAATGGACACCGCTTTCCTGACCGGAGAGCATCAGTCCTCCGCTATAGTTTTTATAGTTCCAAAGGTTCTCCACATCTTCCGGGGTGGGATGATCCTGTAAGATCTCAAATCCTCCAATTTGATTGGATGAAATGCTGTTTGCAATTACTTCCGCTGTTTTTGAATACGTGAAGGACTTTGTGGTGATGTCTCTGTACACCGCTTTGATCTCACCGCGGCTCAATCCGTCAGTGGAAAGACCGTATTCGTTGAAAAACTTGATTGCGTCATTATATTCTTTTGCTTCAACGGTTATGAAGCCGATAGAAAGAACCAAGATCAGACAGGCCGCAAGTGAAGCAATCGCCTTCCACATTCTGCTATTGGGTTTTGCCTTGGGAATAGGCTGTATTGCTTGAAAATCCAGCTCTGTTTCGGGAAGTTTGGATGCGGCATTGTATAGTTTTTGTTCCATTTCAATCCTCCTTATTTCGTAATGTGGAGATGGCGCGTTCATACCGCTTCTGGGCGGCACTTGCAGTGATGCCCAAAACCGAACCAATCTCCTTATGGCTTAAACCACCTACTATTTTTAGGGTTACGATTTCCTGTTCCATTGGAGAAAGAGGTGAGATCAATTCTATGTATTCAAACTGATCATCTGACCGGGCAGGTGTTTCCGCATACGCCTGTTCCCGCTTTGATCTTCGCAAATGATCGAAGCACAGATTGCGTGCGATGCGGTATAACCACGCTTGTTCCTTACCGGAAGCACATCGAATCCCCCCGGACAGGAGCTTTACAAAGGTGTCGTGTAGGACATCCTCTGCCAAATAGGGGTCTTTTGTGATGGAGAGGGCATAGCGAAATATGCCGTTTTTGTACTGCTCATACCAGCTGTATATGAGCGATCGGTTCATAACCATCACCTCCTTCTATAAATAAGACGATTGAAACGGAAGAAATGCGACATCAATTTTAGTAAAATATTTTGCCCACATTCGCGTCAGCGAATATTTCACTGCGAAGCAATTTCACTCCGCGATAGCGGAATTTCACTTGCCCGAAGGGCAAATTTAGTTTAAAAAATGTATATTTTTGTTTATAGTAGATTTACAAAAATTTCTATGATATACTATATATAGTTTGTAACCAGTTTCCCTTTAAGGAGAGATAGAATGGACAATTATTTACTGCTTCAGAAGAACAGTCGCATTTCTCTACTGGTTAAATACACAGATCGTTACCACATCATTGCCGTGAATAATAAGTTGGATGATGATAAGGAAGAAAAAGTTCTGGCAGGCAATTGCAGCGACGCAGTGATTGATGAGATGGGGCTAACCCGTGTAACGATTATGGCAAAAGATTTGCGTGGTGTTGCGATTGGTGGTTGCTGTGCCGGGGACGTTATTGTCTTATACACTAAGGATAAAAAGCTGAAATATGTACTGTCCGATGATTATAGCGACGAAGAAATAAATGTGGTGTTCACAGGGATAGAGCGTTTCCAACCACCCAAGAATGGTAGTTCAAAATCTCGCAAAGCCGAATGGCGTACAGAAATGCAAACCGAATCCGTGTGGAAAGTAATGAAACCGATTGGTGTAATTTTAAATTTTTGCGGCATCGTGTGTTTATTTGGTATATGTTTGTTTGGGCGGCTTAATGCTTTGTGGTCAATCTTTTGTCTGGTAACAATGGCCGTTTCAATTGGCTTGTATTGTTTTTTCCCGCAATATTTTTCTATTATGGGCAAAAAAGAATACAAGCGTGTTGGATACACAGCTAAAGTGAATCATTTGAATGTTGCTATTATTGCATCTGCTTTTGCATTGACACTTCGGAGTATGAGTGACTTTGGATTCCTTAACTGGATTCCGGTTTTGATTGCAAGTGTAGTTAGTGGATTTGTTGTGACAATCATAATGTACATCTTTTCAAAAGAAGTACGAGAGAATACATCACTTAAAATTGTCGTTCTGCTTTTATCTGTATTATGTTCTACCGGCATTGTGGAACAACTAAACCATCTTGCCAATTTTGACGCTGACGAATATCAAATATGTACGGTAATTGATACCGAAATATACGAAGGCCGTAAACACGTAGAGCAATACTACTGTACCGTGGCGCTTGCTTCCGGGTCTGAAGTAGAAATTCCCATCAGCAGGTCCGTGTACAAAAAGATACAGTCAGGTGATCTGGTCACCATATACATTGGTAAAGGCGCACTTGGAATTGAATATGCGTACTTTGTTGAGCCTGTTTTTAGTGAAGCATCATCTAACGCCGATGTGAAGTTATGGCCATCGCCATAGTGAAGTTAAGTGTGTCACTTTGTTAGCGGGCCAATGTGGGCATTGGCCCCTACGGCGATATACGCAACGGCTGCATTGCATACGAAAGTGTAGGATTATAAAAGCTATAAGTTTTAGTGAAATATTTTGCTAAAGCAAAATGTGAAATAATTTGCTTTGCAAATTGTGAAATTTGATGCTAAAGCATCAAGTGAAATTAAATTTGCCCACATTCGCGTCAGCGAATATTTCACTGCGAAGCAATTTCACTCCGCGATAGCGGAATTTCACTTGCCCGAAGGGCAAATTTAGTTGAAAAAAGCACTGCTTTCGCAGTGCTTTTTTCTGCCAAAGGGTAACCAAACGAAGCAGAATCGAGGTAAGAGTAAGTAAAAGTATTCTACTTTCGTTTCGCCTTGATTAAATAAGCATGATCAATTTCATATTTTTCAATTTCACAAAAACCACATTTAAGAAGCATATTTATTATTTCTTCGGGATCATCTGGATATATTTTTACTTGCCGAGTGCCATATTCTAAAATACAGTTTTGATTTTTATCAAGCGAAAGGACACAAATACCATTTTTGGCAAGGCACCTGTAAATCTTCTCGATAGCTTCACATTTGTTTTCAATGTGCATAAAAGTAAGCGAGGAATAAATTATATCAAATTGCTCGGTAAATGAGTATACCAGAAAATCATCACAGATTAGCTCAACATTAAACTCTTTCAAATGAGATTTTGCGATTTCAATGGTTTTGGGTGATATATCGATGCCACAGAAAAAACGCACGTGTGGAGCTATACTGATAGCCAATCTGCCTGTTCCACATCCGATTTCCAAAGCATTTTTTGCCTTATTAAGCTCAAGGAGTTTTATAAAAGGTTCCCCGTCCCATTTGCTCATATATGCTTGTAATTTCGGTGGATCATTTACCGGATCTTGACCCTCATCTATCAAATGATCATAATGATAAATTACATCACTAATCATTTCGCATTCTCCTTTGCAGTCCTGCAAGATGCAATCAGCATTACACGCAAGGAAGTACACTTTGCAGAAAGTGATTTGTATGATTGCTCATCGATATAGTTAGTTTTGTGCAACAACTCAAGCCAATAACCTGTTTCACTTGCTTCTTTCAAGGCAATTTCCAGCTTAGAAATAAAATCCTTCTTGCCCTGTGCATACTGTGCTTCGTAGATGTTGGCACCAATGCTTGTACCACTTCTGCCAATTTGATTAAAAATAATGGCTTCCCGATTTTCTTTAAGTTGCTTTACAAGATTTATAATATCCACTGCAAACTCCATTGAAAGTTCTGCAAGCTTATTTTCTTTCACAAAATCGCCTCCTTTTACTTAATTATATCATAAAATTCAGCATATTTCAATGATGCATCGCCTGCGGCGACATGATGCATTTGCTTCGCAAATATGATGTTGCTCCCGTTGGTCGCAATGATGCGATGTTTGCCATAAAACGTGGCGAAGCCACACATCATTCGCACAGCGAACATCATTAGGCGAAGCCGTCATCTTTTGCCGAGGGCAAACATCATTCAAAAAACGCACCTTTGTCGGTAGACAAAAGTGCGTTTTTTGTTGGTGGGGGAGGACGGATTCGAACCATCGAAGCGATACGCAGCAGATTTACAGTCTGTCCCCTTTGGCCACTCGGGAACTCCCCCAAATATTCAAATGTCTACGCTCTGATTGGAGCCGGTAGACGGACTCGAACCCCCGACCTGCTGATTACAAATCAGCTGCTCTACCAACTGAGCTATACCGGCGGCTCAAACAGAACACGCTTATTATAGCCATCAAAGTACCATTTGTCAAGCCTTTTTTCGCCTTTTTTTCAATATCTTTTCCCGTTGTTTTCCTTTTAAAATACTGCGCAACCAATACCGCAAATAACGTGAAAAATAATGTGCAGAAAGCATTTGCATCTTTCTGCACATTTCGGTATTTACAGCAAACGGATGCCTGCCTTCTCGCAAAGCTCCACGGTTTCGGCATCCCAAACGCTGGACTGCACTTCACCGATATGGGCACAGCCCATCATCAGCATACTCAGCCGGGACTGGCCGATGCCGCCGCCAATGGTAAGAGGCAATTCGTTATTTAAAAGCATTTGATGGAACGGCAGGCTTCTGCGATGGTCACAGTTTGCCTTAGTCAGCTGTTCGTCCAGTGACTTGGCGTCCACACGGATGCCCATAGAGGAAATTTCCAGTGCCCGTCCCAGTACCTCATCCCAGAAGAACAGGTCACAGTTTAAGCTCCAATCGTCATAGTCCGGTGCACGCCCGTCGTGAGGCTTACCGGAACGTAATTTGTCGCCGATTTGCATAATGCAGGCTGTGGGATGTTCCCGTACAAAGGCATTCTCGCGCTGAGAGCCGGTCATATCGGGATAAAGGTCCTCCAGCTCCTGGGTGGTAATAAAGGCCACTTCCCTGCTCAGCTTGATCTGCAGCTGGGGAAAGCGAACGTGCAGGCGGTCATTGGTGGTGCATATTGCATCCACGATCGAGCACACGATCAGCTTCAGGTAATCCAAATTCCGATTGCCCTCGGTGATGATCTTCTCCCAGTCCCACTGGTCCACATAGATGGAATGGATATTATCCAGTCGCTCATCCCGACGAATGGCGTTCATATCGGTATAAAGACCGTTTCCAACGGTAAAATTGTATCGCTTTAAGGCAAGACGCTTCCACTTTGCCAAGGAATGCACTACCTGAACATCCTGCCCTACTGCAGGCACATCAAAGGATACCGCGCGTTCGTAGCCATTGAGGTTATCATTCAGACCTGATTCCTCCGTAACAAACAAAGGTGCGGAAACACGTTTTAAATTCAGGGCTCTTGCAAATTCATCCTGAAAGGTCTGCTTGATGTAGGCAATAGCGCGTTGTGTGTCGTATTCATCCAGCTGGGGCTTATAGCCCAGGGGGATATAGGTTTGGTTCATATTATCCCTTCTCTCTTCTGCTCAAGTATAGCCTGATTTTTCCTGAAAATCAAGTCTTTTATCTACATTTCCTTTTTACAAAAAAGAAGGGCGCGTTGCCTTCAAAAGCAAGCAACACGCCCACAAAACATTATTTCGTTGCGTTTTGGATCGTCTCGCCGACGGTAAGCTCTATTTCTATAGTCTGACCGTTGCGCCAAACCTTCAAATGAAGCACATCGCCGGGGGTGGATTCGGATACGATTTTCTTTAATTCGGTGTGCTCAGTAACCTGAACATCATTGATATGGGTCACAATATCATAGCGCATCAAGCCTGCTTTTTCGGCAGGGCTACCCGGCTCAGTGGATTGGATCGAAACGCCCTGGGGCAAGCCGTAGCTCTGCATCTCCTCGGTAACAGAAACGATGGTCACGCCGATATAAGGCTTGGAAATGTAGCCTTTTTCAATAATGCTGTCGATAATATCCCGCACGTGATTGAGGGGAATGGCGTAGCCGATATTGTCGATGGTCACGCCGCTTGAGGAAGAACCGGAGGTTTTAGCATTGGTGATACCGATCACTTCACCGTACAAATTAAACAGTGCGCCGCCGGAATTACCGGAATTGATGGTGCAGTCGGTTTGAATCAGATTCATCGTCAGGCCGTCGGAGAATGTGATCTCCCGTTCCAGGGCGCTGACAACACCGCAGGTCAGAGAAAAGCTGAGCCAGCCTAAGGGATTGCCGATCGCCACAACCGTATCTCCAACATTCATATTCGAGGAATCACCGATAACGACCGTCTGCAAATTCTTTGCATCCACCTTCAAAACGGCAAGGTCGTTGTTCTCATCCACACCCACAATTGTTGCAGGCAGGCTTGTACCGTCATAGAAGGACACCTGAATGGTGCTGGCACTTTGAATGACGTGATAATTGGTAATAATATAGCCATCTTCGCTATAGACAAAGCCCGAGCCCGCGGCAGAGGCAGTAGACTGATAGCCCCAGAAATTGGTGCTCACAATAGAGGTACTGATACCAACCGTAGCGTTCACGTTCGCGGCATAAACCTCTGCAGGAGTCATCAGCTTGGAAGTATCCACTTCGTGGGGATCGATCACTGTGGACGGGCGAGATCCATCGTATACGGGGGAAGTATGGGGCTTATTCTGAGCATCACGCACCAAACCGTAAACAATACCGCCGATAATGCCGCCCAAAATAGAGCAAACGACCATCAAGCAAACAGCGGCAGTTAAGCCGATGCACCTTTTTTGTTTTTTCTTTTTCGGCTTCTGCTCGTCGGATGACTGCGCGGCAGTATGCTCCACCGGGGTGGCGCGCTCGTCACACACTGCAGCTGCCTCCTCAGGCGCGTAGGCAGACTGTGCGGCTACATCTTCCTCTTTGGCCGTAGAGACTTCTTGTGTATAAGCGTCCTGCACTGCATCCTCGGCAGCCTCCTGAGGCGTGTCAAACAGGTTCTCGCGTTCATTTTCCATATAATCCAACTCCCTTGTTATTGGAAATAATATGCAATCATTATATATGGCGTGTCTAAAATAATCTTAAATAAAAATAAAACAGAATGTAAACGATTTCTCATCATATTTTTACCGCAAAATTTCTGCTTATGCGGTCAGTCTTGCTCGATTTGTGCCACAAACGCCTTTTTATCGGCGGCTTTATAAAAAGCGGAGCCTGCAACCAAAACATTTGCGCCGTTTTCCTTACAAATCCCTGCATTCTCCAAATCCACGCCGCCGTCCACTTCCAAATAGCAGGCGGGATTCATTTCGTCGATCATTTGACGAAGCTTCTTCACCTTGGGCATCATATCCGCCATAAACTTCTGCCCGCCGAAGCCCGGCTCAACGGTCATCACCAGTACCATATCCACCATGGGAATATACTGGGCAATGGCCTCCGCAGGAGTTTTGGGTTTTACCACGATGCCGGGCTTTACACCCATTGCACGGATCTTTTCAATGGCGGCTTTGGTATTTTCGGGGGAATCCGCTTCCACGTGAATGGTCAGGTAATCCGCACCGGCCTTGCAAAAATGCTCCACATAGCGGATCGGCTTTTCGATCATCAGGTGCACATCCAGCACCAAATCGGAAAAGCGGCGAATGCCCTGTACAGTGGTATAGCCGAAGGAAAGATTGGGCACAAAAAGCCCATCCATCACATCAATATGCAGCCATTTTGCGCCCTGCAGGGCGGTATCAGTCAGGTCGCGCTGTAAATTCATAGCATCCGCGGCCAAAATAGACGGAGATAAAATAGACACAAAATCCCTCTTTTCATTTTTTCTTATTATAGCACGGGAATTTCTTCCTGTCCAGTAGGATAAATACCGCCCGATCGGAGGATCGGGCGGTCAGAGTGTCAAAGAACCCCCAAACCGTCAAAATATAGATCTAAATACTTTGATTTATGCTGTAGGGAACGGTTTTTGCGTCCCCCAAACAGTTTTCTGAAATGGCTTGCTTCGCAAGATATTTTGACTTACTGCACAACGCGCCCCGCTCGAGTATCTATATACACATCGGGGTCGCGTTGCTTGTCTTTGGTGCTTCTTTGACCTCTGCAATCTGTCAAAAAAACATCTTTGACAGACTTACCGCCCGATCGAAGGATCGGGCGGTATGTGTTATTGGGCAGTATATGCCTTTGCGGCGAGATGGTAATCGTAGAGCTGCTGTGCCAACACTTTCAGGGCAGAGGATTCTCCTGCGTCACGATAGCGGTGATAGATATAGCATAACGGGCTGTAGGTTACTACCATTTCGTCATTGACTGTGACAGCTACTTCCCGATCCAAATTCTGCGGAAGAATGTCATCAATTTCTACATAGTAAAGGCCGTTTTTTGCCACAGGAGTGAGCAATGTATCACCGTATTTTACGGTAAAATCGTTAATCGTTTTCCCTGCAGTGAGTTTAAAATAGAATCTTGTAGCGATGTTTTCCCTGTGCAGCAAAGTCGCGCCGTAATAGGCAATGCCCTCCACCGTATTTTGTTCGGTGGAATAGGGTGCTTCGGTGGGAACGTTGTTTGCGGTGTCTGCCAGGCCGTCATTTGCCAAATTGCCTGTGTTGTGGCCAAAATACACTTGCGCGGCGGCACCGTAGTGGAGCATTGCCCGCACCAGATCCTTGGTCTCTTGATCGAATGCGCCTGTGGTATCCTCTAAAATGTATGCCGCGTATTGTGCCACAGAGTACGTTTTTTCCATATTTCCGTCGGCAAGCTGCAATTCGACAGCAACAGAATCGGTCATTTGCGCGGCGGCTAAATGGACTGTGAGCATATACTTGCCTTCCGATTTGGGCAGTGATGCCAATTCGTAATGGGCAATATTGCTGTTGACCGTAACGGTGGCTGTCCCCTCGGAAGCCTGGGCGTCGCTCAGCTCCAAAAGGATGTTCATTGCGATATCGTTAGCCAATACAAGATTATAGCTGTGGAAGGGATCTACCGTCTGCTGGGGAACCACTGTGTTTTGGGTATATGCGCAATAGGTGCAATAGCGGGTCTGTTCGCCGTCAGGGCTGTCGGTGGCAGTCCACTGCGTCCAGCTATGGGCGGCGCAGGCAACGAAGTCGGTGACCTGGGTGACTGCGTCACAGTCATCGCATTGCAGATAGGAATAGCCGCGAATCAGACAGGTGGGGTTTATAACTACCGCTGTCAGGGAATCGTGACCGCATTCCAGCCCGCGGATGTCTGTGGTATAGTAGGTGGCGGCGTTCTGCATGGTAGCAACATACAAAGAAATATCCTTCTGTGCGTTGTTTATATTATAACAGGAGAACAATTTGCTTGTGGAATTATGGCGCATATATACATTGGTATTGGTGCCCTGCGCCACAACGGATGCGTTGCCGTCTGCGTCAACGGAAATAGCCCAGCTTGCCTGCTCGTTGATATCCGTCTGACTTCTTAAGTAGTTATTGGTATTGCTTCCGGTTGCGACAAGGTACTTGCCGTCAGAGGTTTGCAGTGCATAAGTGCCGGATGCCGTACCGGATACAAGGGTAAGGATCTCCGTATCATCGGAGGGCGTTGCGGTCTTTGCTTCGTTGTTTTTGGCGACGGTGGTCTGCCCTCTGTTGTTTGTTTTTTGGTTGGTGCTCAGGGCATAATCCTCATTGGCGGCGGTGATGAAGATCTGTTTTTGGATCCCCAGTTGGGCGGTGTCGGTCACCAGGTTCCACACAGTGGTGGAAGACTCCTGATCATCGGAAATGCCCACCCAGGAATAAACGGCACAGAAGGTGGTATTTTCATAAACCTCCACATTGGTGCCAACCGCATAAAGCGCCTCAGGCGCGGTCACCGTTTCTGCCATATACTGAGGTGCCCAGCCCAGGAAGGTATATTGCGAGCCGATCATCTCCTCCCCCGCAGGCATTCGGAAGGTTGCACCTGCTTCGGAGGTATGTACGGATTTTAAAACGCCGTTTTCTATAAAGCTGATGTTGATTTTTTCAGCTTTTTTGAAACGCACCAAAACATTGCAGTCCCCTTGGGCATCTACTAAAATCAGATTGCCGTCATTGGAAAGGGTCGCCTGACCGGATGTGACCGTGTAGGAGTCCAAAGCGTAGCCGGGTGCGGGAATGGCTGTAATATGAGGGCCGGTGACTTCTACCGTGCCGTAGTCTAAATTGGAAGAGATGGCGGTTACTGTATAACCCACATCCCCGTAGCCTTCGCCGGAGGGGGTTATATAATCCGCGGGGATGTCTGCATCGAACAGTCTGAACGCCAGCTCCGGATAGTCCACAAACATATTGCGGGTGCCGGTAATGGACTGCACCGAGTCGTTGCGACCCATCTCCCAAGTGTCTACCGGGTCTTCCTCCATCCACTTGAGCAGGATGGCGCAGCTTTCAAATTCAGGGCCGTATCCATTCGTTTGACCAAACAAATTGTTGCGGATCTCCTGATCGCTTTCAGCGTAACGGACGTAAACATACAGCGCTATACGGGCAACGTCACCACGGACATCGTACCGTCCGCCGGAGGTTTTATTGGGGTTATAAAAGTTGCTGCTTTCGCCGAAGCCGGTATTGTTACGGCCGGAGTTGATTTTGCTGTCCGAAGGACGAAGCATAATAATATCATCCGGGCCACCTAAGCTTTGCGGCCAGACGTGCTCCCGATTCCAAGTGGTGCCATCCCAAACAGGGCCGATAGAGCCGCCGTCATAAAAGCTGGAAATGGCGGTGTTCAGCTCTCCGTTGCGCTGAATATCCGTATACTGATACAAGTATCTGGTATCATCGTAGCTTGGGTCTTTCACAAGGGCGCTGAGGGTCAGATTGCGGATGGTCTCGGCAAGATCGCTTGCGTAGTACGCACCTGACAGTGCATCGTTGGAAAGCGTCATAAAATCATCGTAAGTCACACCGAGATCGTCATAAAAATCCTCTGCCATAGGAGAAAGGAAGGATGAGATCTCCCCTCGCTGGCCCCAGTTTTTTACCACGCCTTTATAATCCTTGGTATCCACCGTCTGATAGTAAACAGAGACCGCATCGGAAGAAACCGTGATTCCGGAAAACAGACTCAAAATCAGTAATAAAGTAATGGCAATGGATAAACCGCGCTTATAAATTCCCTTCATCATCGCACACCCTTTCTATATCATAAAAAAGTCGCTCTTTAGAACATTTTACCACAGGATACGCCGCGATTCAAGTAAAATATCGTTTGCACGGTTAACGCCTCCCCTTGCAGGGGAGCCTTTTGGGGGGACGGATTGCCACGCACCTGCGGTGCTCGCAATGACAAGAAATCTGCCTTGTGCAGGGGCGAAACGCCTCCACTTGCAGGGGAGGTGGCTCGCCGCAAGGCGAGACGGAGGGGTTAACGGAGTTTTCGTTTATCAGAAGCCCGCAGCAATGAGCGCACTCGGTAAACCCCTCAGTCATATTGCTTAAAATCAGCAATATGACAGCTCGCTGAGGCGAGCCCGGTCGCGGCTCTGACAGTCCGCTGGACTGTCATTCACTACCGCGACTGCGCTTCGCTTACCCCTGCAGGGGAGCCTTTTGGGGGGACGGATTGCCACGCACCTGCGGTGCTCGCAATGACAGGGGGAGCACGTGTAAAGGCGGCACCATTGCGGGATGATGTGCTCAATTGATTCTTACGTAACAGCATTTGCCCCCTCAGTCAAAAATCAGAGATTTTTGCCAGCTCTCCCATAGGGAGAGCCCTGGGGCCGGGGCGCAAAAGCGACCTCGCAATGACAGGGTAGCCTTTGGGGAGCGGTGCAAAAAACAGTCCCCGGATGGGGACTGTTTTTGATAAGATGTAGTTTTATAATATGATGATGTAAATCAGTGCTCGAATTCGTCTTCGATGCTGCCCTGGGCCTGATCCAGTTTGCAAACACCGGCAGCGACAAGGCGCTTCGTGTATTCGCACACGCGGGGGTTGCAGTGACCACTGTAGATACCATCAGAACGCATATAGATGCATTTTGGGCAAGCCTTTTTATAGGCACAGCCTTGACATTCTACGGGGTCGCAAACCTTTTCCATAGCGGCAACGGTCTTTTCCCATGCCTCTTTGAAGGACATTTCCTTCAAAGAATATCCACCGTATTCATACAGTGAAATACACGGATACATTACACCTTCCCAACTGATATGGGCTTTGCAGGTTCCGGCGGAGCAATTGATGCCGGTAGGCGTTACTTCCTTCAGGCAGCCACCCACAGGAGGCAGTTCATCTTCAGGAACCGGACTGCTCTTCCAATAAAGCTGATGACGCTCAGTGCTGAGTCTAACAATGTCATCGGAGGAAAGAAAATGCTCATCAGTATCAGGATCATATCGCTTTTCAAACATTAAAAACTCTTTGATGCCGTTCGGTAAATGATTGTCCTTCAGGTATTTTAATATATTTATGTAATCCTCCAACATGTAGCCAGAGGCCGTTACATTGATATCCAAATTTAATCCGGCTTCCCTCACCCGCCGAATGGCATCGGTGACCTGGGTAAACTTGGCGTGGCCGGTGAGGCTGCGATAATGATCGTCATCGCTGCCGTACAGGGAAATGTTGATGGTGTCGGGAGGATACTGCTTGAAAAACTCAATGTAATCCTCATTTAAAAGCGCTCCATTGGAGATAATGGAAACAAAAACACCGCGATTTACAAGGTGCAAGTATAATTCCTTAAAGTCCTCCCGGAGGAGACATTCGCCACCGGTAAGGACTGCAAACATCAAGCCGTTGTCGCAAGCTTGATCGAAAATAGATTTCCACTGCTCTGTGGACAGTTCCAAAGCTTTAAGTTTATTGGAATCCTGATTATGGACATAGCACATCTTGCAGTCCAAATTGCAACGGGGCGTCAGTTCAAATTGGCAGGCAATGAATTGCTTTTGAATCTTGGCATCCTTGAGCAGTTGTTTCTTAAAGCTTGCAAAATTATTATTCATAATCTTTCTCCGTCATAGAAAGATAAAGAGGCGGAAAAACCGCCTCTTTATTTTGTTTAAATTACACGCACAGAGCGTCACCAGAGGGGGGAGCCGGTTCATCTTCTTCCTCAGGAACAGGGGAAGTGGAAACAGCCATAGCCATCTTGATCAGTTCAGCCTTAGGAGCTTCAAACATAGTAGTGTTCTCCTTTCAATAACTCAATCGCAGCGGATCTTATGTAAATAACAAGCCGCCTACTCAAATACAGGTTTATTATAAAGTAAAAAATTAAAAATGTCAAGTACTTTTTTATTGTAAATTTACGTTAAAAATGAATCCGCTTTGATTCTCTCCCTCCGTCTTCGCCTGCGGCGAATCCACCTCCCTCGTCAGAGGGAGGCTATATGCGGGCGGATGATATCCGCCCCTACGGGTTCTGACGTAGGTTTTCATATTACATACAGATCAAACTGTAAAAAATCGCACGCTTTGGATCATTAGAAAATAAAACCTCAACGGGCCGATGTGCTCAATTGGCTCCTACGGGTTTTTATGCAAAAAACATCCCTTACGGAAAACCGTAAGGGATGTTTAAGAAAGATTAACCTAAAACAGCAGTAAAGTAAGCATTTGCTGCATCGCCGTACTTCATAATGGATTCACACAGGTCAACATAACTGCCAGCAGAAACCAACTTGGTACATGCGCCTTCAACAGAGACAGAGTATGCGGTTGTGTTCATAACAGCACCGTCCTTCAGGAGCTCAACAGTCACCGGAACTCTGACATCCTTTGCGATGATGCCAGCATACAATGTTACCCATCTGCCGGATACACTGAAGGATTCAGAAGTGTAAACAGTGTCGCCCACCTTTACAGAATAGGTGGTAGCATCAGCGCCGCTGGGCAGATAGAACTGCAAGGAAAGCTGGATCTTGTCAGCAAGTCTCAGGTTGACATTACGAAGTGTGTTGGTGCCGGAGGAGCTTGTAGTCAAAGAAGCATTGATGGTGGGAGTAACCTGGGTGGCCATTGCCAAATAATCGGCGCTCACGCCATTGGTTACAGGATTATCAGCATTGATGTTCAGAGCATACTGAGTCTGCTCTGCATACATCAGCATATCTGCCAACAGAACACAACGCAGATTTGCAACTGTGTCGGTGTCTTTATTAGCATAGGATGCATCAAACAGATTCAAGAGCAAGGACTTGGCTGCCCAGTTGGAATAATCGTAATCACCAGTGTGTTCGCCAACGTACTCTACGCCGTCCTTGATGCCGTGAACAGTAATATTTCTGATAGTGGCCAACTCAGCAGGATTCAGATTGTAATAGAAGGTCCAGTAAGGAGCCATATCAGTTTCATCCAAAACATCAACAACAATGTTACCATTATAGTCTACGTAAGCAACTTCCAGCCAAGCTCTCTCAAACTTATACTTGGCATTGGTTGCATTTGCATTGATTCTGTAGTTGATTCTCAAGGAAGCCTGAATGCTATCAGCAAGTCTAAAGGTCTGGCTATCCATATACAGGTACTCGTTGTAAGCCAAATACTTTGCCTCGAAGCTGTGGGCGCCGTTGGCGTTGGAAGCTACGATGGTGTAGGTGGTGCCGGTGACAACAGCAAAGGTGTTGTAGCAAGCAGCGCCATCAACAGTGAAGGTGGTGCCATCAGCAGCGGACAGCTTTACGCGGCCGTCAGCAGTAGCAGTGTAAGTATAGGTAACCTCAGCGCCTTCGTTGGCGTTGGTGCCGATTACCAGCTCAATAGCAGAGGAAGCTACTTCGAAAGCTGCAGTGAAGGAGTGAGCCAGTGCTACGTTGGTAGCAACAATGATGTACTTGGTGCCGGCAGTAACAGCAACAGCCTCGGTATAAGCAACACCGTCAACAGTGAAGGTGGTGCCGTCTTCAGCGGTCAGGGTCAGGGTGCCGTCTTCAGCGGGGGTATATGCGTAGTAGGTGTCGGCCAGGCCAGCATCAGCATTGGTGCCGATGACCAGGTCGATGGCGTTGCCGGCGTGAGCGCCGTAGTCGCGGTCCATACCGGACTCGTAGTCGCTTGCAGCTGCGGAGGTCTTGGGCAACCAGGCGGCTACCATCAGTGCGCACAGCAGGACTGCAATGATTTTGGTGAGCATGCTATTGCGTTTCATATAGTTCTCTCCTTACATTTTTTTGGGTTTTCACGGGACGGTAATCCTCAGTTAACATTATAGTCACGGTTTCACATTCTGTCAAGTAAATTATTCCAAAAAAATTGCGGTTTTTTATTTAATTTTTGACCATTTTATATGTATGGTGCCTTTAAGGGTCGAAATGCAAATAAAAATATATGTTTTGGCCTATTTTGTGGTTCATAATGGAAGAAATACCATATATTGTATTTCCCGACGGGTCGGGAATTAGTGGAAAGATGAAAGTGGAAAGCGGAAATTTTAATTGGCAGTTTTGGCGGGAGCGCAAAGGCCCCCTCTGACGAGGGGGCTGGATTTTGTGCAGCAAAAGACTGAGGGAGAGATCACTGCATTTCTTTTTCTCTCCCTCCGTCTTCGCCTAACGGCGAAGACACCTCCCTCGTCAGAGGGAGGCTATATGCGGGCGGATGATATCCGCCCGTACGAGTTCTTTCGCGCGTTTTCGTTTATCAGAAGCCCGCTGCAATGAGTACACTCGGTAAACCCCTCAGTCATATTGCTTAAAATCAGCAATATGGCAGCTCGCTGAGGCGGGCCCGGTCGCGGCTCTGACAGTCCGCTGGACTGTCATTCACTACCGCGACTGCGCTTCGCTTACCCCTGCAGGGTAGCCTTTTTGGAGGACGGATTGCCACGCACCTGCGGTGCTCGCAATGACAAGGAGAGCTTTATGATGAATTGGCTATAAATCAATCCCTCCGGCAAAAATCATAGGTTTTTGCCACCTCCCTTTACACAAGGGAGGCTATATGCGGGACGGGTTGTCCGTCCCGATTTTTAAAGTTTTTTAAATGTATATTGGCGTTGCCGACGATTTATAATATTGCGTTTTAAGGGGCAAGATGGTATAATTTGAAGCAAGCATACTTTTTTACTGATTATAACATTATTATATACCGCTACAAAGGAATAACCTCTGTAAACCCCTCAGTCAGCTTCGCTGACAGCTCGCTGAGGCGAGCCCGGTCGCGGCTCTGACAGTCCGCTGGACTGTCATTCACTACCGCGACTGCGCTTCGCTTACCCCTACGATGGGAGCCAAGGGGCGCACTTTTACTATAAGGAGAAGAATATGGAATTTCTACCTATTACCAAACAGGAGATGCTGGATCGGGGCTGGGTATGCTGTGACTTCGTTTATGTGATCGGTGATGCTTATGTGGATCACCCCTCCTTCGGGCACGCCATCATCAGCCGCATCCTGGAGCACAACGGCTACACCGTGGGCATCATCTCTCAGCCGGACTGGAAAAATCCAAAATCCATTGATGTTTTTGGCAGACCCAGATTAGGCTTTTTGGTCAGTGGCGGCAACATGGACTCAATGGTGAACCACTACTCCGTCACCAAGCATCGGCGCAAAACAGATGCCTTCACCCCCGGGGGCGTGATGGGCAAGCGCCCGGATTATGCCACCACCGTTTACTGTAACTTGATTCGGCAAACCTACAAGGATGTCCCCATTCTCATCGGCGGCATCGAAGCCAGCTTGCGGCGGCTCAGCCACTACGATTACTGGTCAGAGAGCTTGAAGCGATCCATTCTTTTGGATTCACAAGCCGATATCCTGATGTACGGTATGGGAGAACGGTCCATCGTGGAGCTTGCAGAGGCCCTGAATGCCGGTATGGATGTAAAGGATATTACATACATTGACGGCACGGTTTACAAAACCGGATGTGTGGACGACAGCATTCCAACCATTACGCTCCCCTCTTATGAAGAACTTAAAAGCAGTAAGCGGCTTTACGCCGAGAGCTTCCGCACCCAATACTCTAACTGCGACCCCTATACGGCAAAGCGGTTGGTAGAAAAATGCGGCAAGGACTACGTGGTGCAAAACCCGCCTCAAAAGCCGCTTTCTACCCAGGAAATGGACGCGGTCTACGACCTGCCCTTCTGCCGCACCTGGCATCCCAGCTACAAAAAAGCCGGGGGCGTTCCCGCGATCGAGGAAGTGAAGTTCAGCCTTGTGAGCAATCGGGGCTGTTTCGGCGCCTGCTCCTTCTGCGCCCTGACCTTCCATCAAGGACGAATCATCCAAACCCGAAGCCACGAATCCATTTTAAAAGAAGCAGAATTGATGGTGAAGGACAAGGACTTTAAGGGCTATATCCACGATGTAGGCGGTCCAACTGCCAACTTCCGCCATCCCGCCTGTGAAAAGCAGATGACAAAGGGTGCTTGCGGTGGGCGTCAATGTCTGTATCCCACCCCTTGCAAAAATATGAAGGCCGACCATTCCGACTATATCGCACTGCTGCGAAAGCTGCGAAAGATCCCCGGCGTAAAGAAGGTTTTTGTTCGCAGCGGTATCCGCTTTGATTACCTGCTGGCAGACAAAAAGGATACCTTCTTTAAGGAATTGGTGCAATATCACATCTCCGGTCAGCTCAAGGTGGCACCGGAGCACGTCTCTGATGCAGTGCTGGATCGGATGGGCAAGCCCCGCAATGCGGTTTACAACCGTTTTGTGGATAAATATTACGCGCTCAACAAACAATACGGTATGAATCAATTTTTAGTGCCGTATCTGATGTCCAGTCACCCGGGCTCTACCCTGCGGGAAGCTGTGGAGCTGGCTGAGTACATTCGGGATATGGGCTACAATCCGGAACAGGTACAGGATTTTTATCCCACGCCCTCTACCCTTTCCACTGTGATGTACTACACCGGACTGGACCCCCGTACAATGGAAAAGGTTTATGTGCCCACCGACCCCCACGAAAAGGCAATGCAGCGGGCGCTGATCCAATACCGCAACCCCAAAAATTACTACCTGGTACGGGAAGCACTTCTGAAAGCCCATCGGGAGGATCTGATCGGCTCCGGCCCCAAATGCCTTATCCGTGCCATCCCACCCTCCGCACAAAGACGCACCACTCCCCCACCCAGGCTCAAAACTCCGCTTCCCAAACGGCTGCTGAGGAAGGGTAAAAAATAAGAAGGACAGGTTTTATAATGTCGAAGAAAAAACGGCAATCGTCGGGCTTATGGCGTTTCGTGTTTTTGCTATATACCGCAGTGCTGCTTTTCCTGCTGTTTTACAGAGAAAAGGCAGTGCTTGACGGGTCATCCTATACCGAAGCGCTTAAACAAAACTTCATTTGGAAGCCCTTATACACTATAAAAAATTATATGTATGTGATCCTGTACAACCCCGACTCCCCTTATTACCGTCACTGCCTGGTCAACATCGTGGGAAATGTGGTGATGTTTATTCCCGTTGGCGTACTCTTTCCGAAAAGCAGCCACAGGGCAAGAAGATTCTTCCGCTATATGGGGTCTTCTCTGTTTTTCGTGCTGCTGGTGGAGACCGTTCAGCTTTTCACCCTGCGTGGCGTATTCGACACCGGTGATATTATTCTAAACGGCATCGGCCTTACCCTGGGATTTATTATATACAAGTGCTTCTTTAGAAAATAAGACCCAACAGGCGGAAAACGCCTCCGTAACCCCCTCAGTCATATTGCTTAAATTCTGCAATATGACAGCTCACCTGCAGGGAGAGTCTTTGGGGTGGACGGATTGCCACGGGCGCAAAAGCGCCCTCGCAATGACAGAGCGTCGCCTGCAAGGGGAGCCATATATGAAAAATAAGACCCGTTGGGGTCTTATTTTTTTATATGCGTCATAGAATGTTCCATACTGATATTTGAGGTGGTACTATGGAACAAAACAACATCCTCCTGCGGGGCACCTTGCAGGAGCTTCCCAAATTCTCTCACGAAAACCACGGCAGACGTTTTTACAAATTCTTTTTAGAAGTGCCCCGTCTGTCCGGCGCCGTGGATATTCTCCCCATTATCGCACAGGAACACACCGTTTTCCGCATTGACCCTACCGCCGGCAGTATGCTCACTGTCAGCGGACAGATCCGTTCCCACAACATCCGCCAGGACAGCACACGACATTTACTGATTTTCGTATTTGCCACGGACATTGTGGCCGAGGACGGCGAACCCGTCAATGAGGCACACATCGAAGGCCCGATCTGCCGCGCTCCTACATACAGGCGCACCCCCTTGGGACGGGAGATCTGCGACGTGATGCTCTGTGTCCCCCGTGCCTTTCATCGGGCAGACTATATCCCCTGTATTTTATGGGGACGCACCGCCTTCGAGGTTTCTGACTGCCCTGTACGGCAGGTGTTGTCTATTTCCGGCAGACTGCAAAGCCGTACTTATAATAAGGTGACGGAAAGCGGCACCGAGGAACGCACCGCATACGAGC
The DNA here is from genome assembly GCA_017621795.1 of Oscillospiraceae bacterium. Taxonomy (GTDB): domain Bacteria; phylum Bacillota; class Clostridia; order Oscillospirales; family Oscillospiraceae; genus Faecousia. Next base: position 43,717 of record JAGASJ010000016.1, read on the forward strand.
TTTCCGCCTTAACCGCGGATATTTTGGACGATTCAAGCGGGATATGACGAAAAGCGTGCTCTTCGTCATATCCAACGCCACGCAGATATTCTGCGGCTAAAGGAGGACGGCTCTCGCCGCCCTTATTCCATCATATCCAAAAGCCTTTTTCTTGTGCAGACATTTTCTCTTTCCAAATCCCTTTTTCTGTGATAATATGGCACAAAAGGAGGGCTTCGTATGGAAGAAAAGGTTTTAGAAATTATTGAACGACTGAAGGCACTGTATCCGGATGCGCTGTGTGCTTTGCATTACCAAAAGGATTATGAGCTGATGATCGCTGTGCGGCTCTCTGCCCAATGCACCGATGCGCGGGTAAATTTGGTGACACCTGCATTGTTTGAAAACTACCCCTCTTTGCAAGCCTTTGCAGATGCGGATATTGCCGATATCGAAAGGTATATCCACTCCTGCGGGTTCTACCGGCAAAAGGCAAAGGATATTGTGGGCGCATGCAAAATGCTGCTTGACGAGTATGGTGGAAAGGTGCCCGACAGTATGGAAGCACTGTTGAAGCTCCCCGGTGTCGGCCGCAAAACGGCCAATTTGCTGCTGGGTGATTTGTATAGTGTCCCTTCCAGCGTGGTTTGTGACACCCACTGCATCCGCATTTGCGGACGGCTTGGTCTTTCTCAAGGGAAAGAGCCGGAAAAGGTGGAAATGCAGCTCCGCAAAATTCTGCCGCCGGAAGAAAGCAGTGATTTCTGTCACCGTATCGTCCTTTTCGGTCGGGATATCTGCACCGCCCGAAGCCCAAAATGTGATGCCTGTCCCCTGTCCTATTTATGTAAGCAGCGGGGGAATCCGTAATATCTGCCCCCTTGTCTGCATAGGCTGTGGACAAGGGGGTGTTTTTATAAAAAAGACACCGATTCTTTACAACGCGCTACTGCTCACTGCCGTAAATCTAATACTTCGCTTCGTCTCCACATCCTTTCAGGTTTTTATCTCCGGACGGCTGGGTGCCGCCGGGGTTGGGTTATTGCAGTTGGTGCTTTCTGTGGGCTCAATGGCTATGACAGCCGCCTCCGCGGGCATTCGCACCGCCAGTATGTATTTAACCGCCGCCGAGCTGGGCCGCGGGCGAAGAGAGCACATCCACTATGTTCTGCGCGCCTGCTTTGCATACAGCATTTTATGCAGCGGTGCGATCGCCGCCCTCATTTGGCCATGCGCACCCTTTATCGCGCGGGTATGGATCGGTACCCCTGCCGCCGCGTCCGCAATTCGGCTTTACTGCTGTTTTTTGCCCATCAGCTGTTTGTGCGGTGTGATGACGGGCTATTTTACCGCCGCGGGGAAAATCGGCACACTGGCCATTGTGGAGGTTATAGAACAGCTTTTCGTGATGGGCACTACCGCCGTGCTGCTGCTTTACCGAACGGGAACCGATTCGGTAAAGGCGTGTCAAAGCGTCATTTTCGGCAGCGGCATCGGCGCCTGCGTCACCCTGCTGAGCTTATCTTTTTTACATTCTTTGGAGCATTTCCCCAAGCAAAAGCCTTTTTATGTCAAAAAAAGACTTCTGCACACCGCTGTGCCCCTGGCGCTTGCAGACGATGTGAAGGTGGGCATCAATACCACTGAGAATTTGATGGTCCCCAAACGGCTGGCTCTTTACACCTACTGTGCCGACCCCTTGGCGCTTTTCGGTGTGGTTTGCGGTATGGTCTTTCCCGTTTTAATGTTCCCCGCCTGCATCGTCTACAGCCTTGCCGACCTGATCATCCCGGAAATGGCACGGTGCAACGCCGCAGAGCTTCCAAAACGTATCAGCAGGCTCTCAAGAAAAAGCATCTGTGCAGTTTTAATATACGGCTGTTTCTTTGGTGGACTGCTCTTTCTGTGCGCTGAGGATCTGTGTATGCGCTTATACGGCAACGAAGATGCCGGCTATTATTTGCGACTTTACGCCTTGCTCGCGCCTATGCTGTACTGCGACAGCATCATCGACGCCATCAACAAAGGCTTGGGACAGCAGAAAATCTCTGTGCGCTATAACATCCTGACCGCTTTTTTGGATGTGCTGTTTTTATATCTGCTTTTGCCTCGATACGGTATGAAGGGATACTTTTTCAGCTTCCTTCTGACCCATTTGTTAAATTTTATTTTAAGTGCTCGTCTGCTTTTTAAGGTCGCAAGACCCCGTATCCCTTCCCTTTTCCCAATAAAAATACTGACAGCAAGCGCTGTCAGTATCTGTTTGGGATTATTGGTTTCGGGCGCTTGGGGACGCAGTGCCGTTTTCGCCCTTTCGTATTGCGCGATCCTTACCTTATCCGGGGTCAGAAGGGGTGCTTTATAAATTCTTCAGCACCTCTAACAAAAATTCCCAAGTACGCCCAGTGGACGCAATGTTCAGCTTTTCACGGCTTGTATGGATGTCCTGCATATCCGGGCCGATGGATACACAGTCCAAATCCGGCAGCTTCTCGGAAAGCAAGCCACATTCCAGACCTGCATGGATCGCTAATACCTGGGGATCCTTACTGTACATCTGACGGTATACCTGCACCATAGTGTCCCGCAGGCGGGATTCCTTTTTGTATTCCCAGGCGGGATATGCGCTATCGGTCACATAAGAGGCATTAAAGCGCTCGGCAATTTCCTGAAGGACTGCAAGCAGTTCCTCTTTCTCCCTGTTCACAGAGCTGCGGACAGAGAAGGTCAAGCGCAGATCATCGTCAAGCGATGCAACGCCTAAATTCAGACTGGTCTGCACCAGCCCCTCTATATCTGCGCTCCAGGTTTGGACGCTGTTTGGCAGTGCGTTCATCAGGGCGATCATTTTGGCAGTCTCCTCTACAGAAACTGCATTGCCCCCCATTGCATCCACACTGTCACCACGGATCACCGCATTCGGCTCTGCATAGGTGCTACGCACTTCCTGCTCCACCTGCGCCGCAATCTCATTGATCTGCTCCGGGTGCATTCCCAGTACCACCAGAGAAGCCTGGCAGGTATGAGGGATCACATTGTCCTTGGCACCGCCCTGCAGGGATGTGAGGCAGATGGGCATTTTTTCCTGTATGCGGGAAAGTAGCAGCCCCATCACCTTGTTGGCATTGGCACGGTTTTTATGAATCTCCGCACCGGAATGACCGCCCTGCAGACCTTCTACAGTCAGCTTCACACAAGGACCGTACACTGCGCGACGGGCTACAGGCAGTGTGATTCTCGCCCGCGCTCCACCGGCACAGGAAACCGTGAAAATACCTTCGTCCTCTGAGTCTGCATTGATCAGCATACGTCCCTTCAGCATGGACAGATCAATGCCTGCCGCGCCAAACATACCGGTCTCCTCATCCACTGTGATCACCGCTTCAATGGGCGGGTGCGGGATGGTTTTGTCGGACAAAAGTGCCATAATATACGCCACCGCTATGCCGTTGTCGCCGCCCAAGGTCGTGCCATTGGCAAAAATCCACTGCCCATCGTGGGTAATATCCAACCCGTCTGCTTCCATATTGATGGGACATTGTGCATCCTTCTCACACACCATATCCATGTGGCCCTGAATGATCACCGCCGGATGGTTCTCATAGCCGCAGGATGCTTCCCCAAATATAATCACATTGTTCAGTTCATCCTGAATATAGCGCAGGCCCTGCCCTTTAGCAAAGGCCACCAAAAAATCACTGATGGCTTTTGTATTACCCGAGCCGTGGGGAATTGCGCAAATCTTCTCAAAATATTCAAACACCCGCTCAGGCTTTAATCCGCTGAGTTTACTCATATTCATCCCTCCGCTTTAATCGTTTAAAACTAAAGAAAAAGAACCACAGAGGCTTCTCTGTGGTTCGCTTTTTCATTACACTAAGCACAGGCCTACGGTCACTGCAATCCAGACCAAAGCAACCCACTTGGTTGCGGAAGCCAGCTTCTTATCCAAAGAGCTGCCACCAGACTTGCTCATATAGGAATCATTGTTGCCGGTCAGCGCACCGGACAGACCGGACTCCTTACCGGACTGAGCCAACACCACCACGATCAGCGCAATGCTGGTGATCACCTCTGCAATAATCAATGCCATTTTCATTTGTCGTAACCTCCCTCCGTACTCCACTTTTTAACCGCGTCATACGGATCTATATCATTTATATCCCCTTTGGGGCATTCACAAGCCAGTGTATTGTACCACAGGCGTTTTAAAATTTCAAGGGTTTTCTTCGGAAATTTTACATTTTCTGCTTTTTATTATTTCGTGACCCAGTTTCCTGTAGCAGCGCAGGTCAAATACGCGTTGATGAATGGATCCAGCGCGCCGTCCATTACACCGTTTACATTGGAGGTCTCACAGCCGGTACGGGTATCCTTGACCAGTGTATAGGGCATAAAGACGTAGTTGCGGATTTGGCTGCCCCACTCGATCTTCTTCTGCACACCCTTAATATCGGAAATCTTATCCAGGTGCTCCCGTTCCTTGATCTCCACCAGCTTACTGCGCAGCATACGCAGACAGGTTTCTTTGTTTTGGAACTGACTGCGCTCGGTCTGACAAGCAACAACAATACCAGTGGCCTTGTGGATCAAACGCACAGCTGAGCTGGTCTTGTTGATGTGCTGACCGCCTGCGCCGGAGGAACGGAATACCTGCATTTCGTAATCTTCCGCCTTGATCTCTACGTCCTGGCTGTCGTCCTGAATGTCGGGAATGACCTCAATCGCCGCAAAGGATGTTTGACGGCGGGCATTGGCGTCAAAGGGAGATACGCGCACCAGGCGGTGCACGCCGTTTTCACCCTTCAGGAAGCCATAGGCATTTTCGCCCTCGATCATAATGTCCGCACTCTTCAGGCCGGCTTCTTCACCCTCCTGATAGTCCATAATTTTGTAGGTATAGCCGTGCGCCTCTGCCCAGCGGGTATACATCCGGTAAAGCATTTGGCACCAGTCCTGAGCCTCTGTGCCGCCGGCACCTGCCTGAAAGCTCATCAGCGCATTATTGCTGTCGTAATGGCCGGTAAGCAGGGTCTGCAGACGGCAACGCTCCATATCCCCTGCCAGCGCCGCGTATCCTTCCTTCAGCTCCTCCAGCATAGAATCGTCGTCTTCCTCCGCAGACATCTCACAGATGGTCATCAGGTCCTCCCAGGAGGATTGCATACGGGCATAGTTTTCCAGCTTGTTTTCGGTGTTTTTCGTCTTGATGACGATCTGCTGACTCTTTTCCGGATTATCCCAAAAACCGGGAGCTTCCTGCATGGCGTGCAGACGCTCCAGCTCGTTTTTCAGCCCTTCGATGTTCAGCGAATCTGCCAGACCGTCCAACGTGGGCTTGGCATCATTCAGCTTCTGCTTATATACATCAAACTCAATATTCATAGGGTTTGCCTCATTTTCTCAAAATTATCGGATATATTATACCCGAACCACCCCATTCTGTAAAGAAAAATTTTACAAATTCCAACGTTTTCACCGCGGCAGTTCTTTTTCGGTTGACAGAAAGCCTAAATTTCGGTACAATATTGCCGCACCTATGTTAAGTAATCACCATTGCGCAGTCTCCTGAATATGCCCTGATAGCTCAGTTGTATAGAGCGGCCGCCTCCTAAGCGGCAGGTCGGAGGTTAGAGTCCTCTTCAGGGTGCCAAAAACCGCAAGCGAAAGCTTGCGGTTTTTCTGCATTACTTGATCAGCTCGTCTGTAAGACGCAGGATTTCGGGCGCAATTTTCTCCCTTTCATTTTTAAGGGTACGATTGTAGAGGGGATAAGCCAGGCAAACCAGTATCATACCGATCATCCCGGTCACGACGCCGATCACCATGGAAAGGACTGTGCCAAGCGCCGCCCCGATATCCGTCAGGATCAGGCTCATACCCAGGCCCAAGATAAGCGCACCAATGATGCCCACCACAAGAGATACCGTGGTTGCTTTTGAATCCACATTCGCATCCAAACGGCGAAGCTGTGCCATCTTGTCCTCAATTTCTTCGGAAGCAACATATTTTTTGCGAATGGCCTTTATTTCCTCCTGCTCTTCGGCAGAATATGTGTAACGAAAGCTCTCTTTATTTTCCATTTTAAACCTCTTATGTTTTTTCATTGTTATTATTTCAGAGAACATCAGCTCCTCCGAATTTTTACAGTAAATGTGGTGCCCACGCCGACCGTACTCTCCACCCCGATTTCGCCCTGCATAATGTCAATTACTCTTTTGACAAGTGCAAGTCCCAAGCCATTGCCCTGAACGGAATGGGAGGTGTCGCCCTGATAGAATTTTTCAAAGATGTGGGCCCCCACCTCCGGTGTCATACCGCATCCGGTATCAGACACTTTTACAATGGCATGATGGTCTGTTGCGGTGAGCAAAACCTTTACCGTACCACCTGACGGTGTGAACTTAAATGCGTTAGAGAACAGGTTGTTCCAAACGTGGCCAAGCAGTTCGGCATCAGCCTTTACTTTAACATCCTCGGCAATATCCGTTTCAATTTCAATATTCGCTTTTTCCCACACGCTTTCGTATTGCAAAAGGCATTCACAAAGCTGCTCCCCCAGGTCAAATTCCGAAGCCTGCGGATAGATCTGTTGATTCTCCAAACGATTGAGTTTTAAAATATTTGTCATCATATCAGCCATACGGCGAGAACCGTCGGTAACGCCTTTGGCATACTCGATTCGCTTTTCTTCACTTAAATCGGGTGCCTGCAGAAGTGTTCCGTAATTCTGCATTACGGCAAGGGGGGTTTTCATTTCGTGGGATACGTTGGCGATAAAATCAGCACGTAATGTTTCCACGCCGGATAATTCCTCTGCCATTTTGTTGATTGCCATGGCGATCTGATGGAAGCCCTCCACACCGGAGCCTTGCATCGGAGGTATGCGAACAGAGAAATCGCCGGACATAATCTTCTCGGTCGCTGCTGTAATGATTTTAGTGGGACGCTCCACCATAATTTTGCGGCGAATATAATCTGCGAATTTAAAAAGAAATGTGATCAAAATGACGTTCCAAAAGGTGATCTTTGCTGCAGCGGCAATGTTATCGGATGTAAATGTAATGTCCATCGTATCCGCCAATATGGTCATAAACAGCATCATACAGCAGGACACGATGAAGCCCACCGTCAGGAAAAACAACAAAAAACTGCTAACAGCCGCCAATACGCCTTTTATCGTAGGTTTTTTCATTTGATCACCGCCTTGTAGCCCAGTCCGTGAACGGTCTTGATCTCAAAATCGGCACAGTCGGATAGCTTTGACCGCAGCTTTGTCATATACACATCCACGGCTCGCGGTGCGGTTTCCGTATCCGCATCCCAAAACTCATCCATCAGCTGTGTCCGTGTAAAGGTCTTTTTGGGATAACTGAGCAACTTATAAAGAATACTGAACTCCCGGTTGGTAAGGGAGATCTCTTCATCCCCCAAATATGCGGTATGCTCGTCAGCATCCATTATAAACTTTCCGATCTCCAGCTTTCTGCTGGATGCGATCTTGGCACGGCGCAGAAGCGCACCGATGCGTAAAAACAGCTCGTCCAGGTCGATGGGCTTTACCATATAATCGTCTACGCCGATCCGAAAGCCTCTTTGCTTGGAGGCAATATCATCCCGGGCAGTCATGAACAAAATAGGAATTTCCTCGTTCAGCTGCCTGACATTCCGTGCAAATTCAAAGCCGTCCACACCGGGCATCATAATATCGGACACGATCAGGTCAAATATATTTTCATACATCGCATCGTACCCGTCATTTGCATTAAGACAGCCTGTGGCCTCATATCCGCTGCTGTTCAAAAATGAGCAGACCGTTTTGTTCAGCTCCTGATCATCTTCCACCACCAAGATCTTAAACATCGCCGCACCTCCGCACATTACTATAATCTATTATACAGTATAACATCCAAATGTTAAAGTATTGTTTATATTTGCGCTTGTTTTAAAAATATTCGCCTGCTTTAGAGCGCGCAAACGGAAGTACTGCGCTGTATTTTACACCAGACTTGTCTTCTTAAGAATTGTTTTACTGGCAGCGCCCAGTCCAAATGCAAACATTGCGCCGCCGGCAACGCAAAGCATCACGTGCATCAAGGTCGAATGAAGCGGTGTGATCATCGATACCATCATAAACAGCAGCATACCGCCGCCGAGAGAGCCGCAGATCGCAAGCCACGCCTTCTGCTTTGCCGCAACACTTACAAGTACGAAAATTGCCACAAAGACGAACATCAGGAAGATCTTTGCAAGCATACACATTGCAATATTTCCTGCGGTCAGTCCGTGAAGGTCGAAGGAGAGTCCGGAAATCGCACCGCCGAGCATCGAGCCAATAAAATACGCAATGAGCATAAAGCTTCCGCAGATAAAGCCGGCAACAGTTTTGGAAATTACATAATCCCCTCTTTTTACGCGGACGGTAAATAGGTTTTTGGCGTATCCGCTTCTGAAGTCGTCGGATATAAACAGGCAGATAAAAACAGCCACCAACATAAACATCATATTGATGTTGCACATCGCCATCACATCCATACCGCCCATAGGAGCAGCATCCGCGGTCGGCAACGTTCCGATGGACTGCCACGCATTTTCAGGGCCCTGCATCACGGTCTCCACGCCGGTTTTCTGATCAACGGAAACTGTGCCGTCCATCATCGTCAGCATCACAGTCATCAGGATGGGAATTAAAAGGGCACAGGCAATCAAAATATAGAAAAGCTTGGATTTAAACATTCTTCGGAAGTCTACCCTTAGCATACTTTTCATTTTTATTTACCTCCCTTCATCAAATCCATATAATACTCTTCAAGGCCGATCTTGTCGGTCAAAATTTCCGTTACGGTGATGCCGTTTTCGTACAGGCAAGTGACCACATCCTCAGGCTCTATACGGTCGTATACCCGGATATATCCCCCTTCATCCTCTTCCACACGGGCATATTTACCTCCCAGTAGGGTCTTCGCTTTGTTCATATCACCGGCCTGCAAGGCAATATAGGTACGGCAGTCTGCATCCAATTCATCGGCGGTCATTTCGCAGATCATTTTGCCGTGGCGAATGATGCCGTAGTGGGTGGCGACCTTTTGAAGCTCCCCAAGCAAATGTGAAGAAACAAGAATACTGCGCTTTCCGTCGCGAATAATGTCGGTAAATACCTCCCGCATAATCCGCATACCGTCCGCATCCAAGCCGTTAAGCGGCTCATCCAGCACCAAAAGCATTGGGTCTCCCAATAGTGCCATTGCAATACCCACTCTCTGCTTCATACCCAAAGAGCAGTTTTTATACTTATTGCCGGCAGCGCCTTCCATACGGACGGTTTTTAGAACTTTGATCACTTCCTGTTCCGCATTGGCAACAGAAAGATTTGCCGCCTGCAGCATCATATTCTCCCAAACGGTCAGCCCGGGAAAGCAACCGGGGGCTTCGATCAGTACGCCTATTTTGGCTCTGACCGTCTCATCGGTGTAATCCTTGCCGTACAGCTTGATAGATCCGCCGCTTGTGGGAATCAGTCCGCAGATCATTTTTTCGGTGGTGGATTTGCCTGACCCGTTTTCTCCGATAAAACCGTAGATTGCTCCCATCGGCACGGTCATATTCAGCCTGCGCACCGCCTGCTTGGGGCCGAAATTTTTAGAGAGGTTTTTAATTTCTATTGCGTTCATTATTTCGACCTCCTTTTAATAAACGTCACTTTTTGAGAGAATCCGACTGCCCAGCAGATTATAGAACACTGCCCAGAAGGCCGAAACCGCAATACAAATGCCCAGTGCGCCGATTCCGCTTGAAAGGTTGGCGTTTACCGATGCGCCGTATAGGAAAATGTTCAGAAATGCTGTGGGAAGCTGAAGATTTTCAACAATTGCCGCGGCGCCGATAATCAGTATGCCTGTTCCAAAGAAGAAGGACGATGCTACAGAAATGCCAAAGTATCTTCTGAAGATCACGTTTAAGAAGGTGTAAAGGCTTGCCCAGCCGAGACTCATCACCATCTTACCGAGAATAGCGACAAACAGAGCGCCTACATTTACTTTTGTTTCATAGCCCACAAGCAAACCGCCCAGTGTGCCGCCAATGAGGTACGTAATGCACATTGAGGCCATTGCAAAAGCGCATACAATGCTCTTGGAGATCATATAATCCTGCTTCTTCGGGTGGGTGGTGAAAAGCTGTTTTACATAACCGGATCTATAGTCGTGACCAATAAAAACAGAGACCATAATACCGCCGAAAATGAAGACCATATTCATATTGGCGTAATCCGCTATCCCCTCAATGACGTAAAGCGACTTTCTCGCCGCAATGATCTGCCATACATTGGTATAGAGCGGCTCCATCGTGTTGCCGTTTTGATCGGGCATCATCGTCATTGCCGACACCATTGCAGGAATGATGGCCGCGATGGCAAGAAAAATATAAAACATCGGGGTATGGAACAGGCGGTAAAAATCCACGCCCAGCATCCCTTTGATTCTTCTGCCAAAGCTGGGAGATTCAAATTTTAATGCTCTTTCCATCTTACACGCCCTCCTTTTGAGACATCAGCTCGACATAGTATTCAGCCAGTCCAATCTTGTTTTTCCGGAGTTCACTGACAATGTGACCGTTTTTCATTAACGTATCCACGACCTCGGCTGTGTCGTTTACATCATAGACACGGATATATTCACCGTCACGGCGAACATCTGCATACTTTTTGGCAAGCACCGCCTGAGCATTCGCCATATCCCTGGTTTTCAGCGAGACGAAGACCTGGGCTCTTGCATCCATCTCCTCGGCGGATATTTCCATAATCATCTTGCCCTGCCGGATAATACCGTAATGGGTAGCAATCTTTTCAAGCTCGCCGAGAATATGGGAGGAAATGAGAACAGTACAGCCGTACTTCTGCGTAATATCCAGCAGAATTTCACGCATAATGCGCATACCATCGGTATCAAGTCCATTGATGGGCTCGTCCAAAATCAGCAGTGCCGGATCACCCAAAAGTGCCATTGCGATGCCAATTCTCTGCTTCATACCCAGAGAACAGCGCTTAAACTTCAGGTTTGCATTGTCCTCCATTCGGACAATTTTAAGAACACGGTGAATTTCCGTATCCGGGTCAGAAAGTCCCAAATTGATGCACTGCATCATCAGGTTCTGATAAACGCTTGAGCCGGGGAAACAGCCGGCATTTTCAATGAGTGCGCCCACTCTTACACGCACGCCTGGATCGGTATAATCCTTACCAAACAACCTGATATTGCCGGAATCCGGCACCAGGTGCCCGCAAATAAGCTTCATTGTTGTGGATTTGCCTGAGCCGTTTTCGCCGATGAAGCCATAAATGGCGCCCACAGGCACGGTCATATTCAGGTGATCCACCGCATACATCGCACGAAAGCTTTTAGAAAGGTTTTTGATTTCTATGGCATTCATTTTACTTTCTCCTTTGCCTCATTTCATACTTTCCCCATAGGATGGCTCAAGCGAGACAACGATTTCGGTCATCTCGCTTGCCTTTTATGTTCGCTTCCCCTTCAGATCTTACTCTTCAATTACAGAAACAGTATACTTGCTGTCCAAGCCCTTGGACTTCAGAAAAGCATTGAATTCAGCCTCCAAATTTGCAGCAGTTAGCTCTGTTACTGTGACCTGGGGGTTACCCAAAGCATTTGCACGGGCAACGGCGGCCTGTGTTTCGGCACGGACCTTTGCGATCTGTGCGGCAGTGTTAGCAGGGGCAGCCTGTGCGCCCTTCTTAATGTTCTCCACCACCAGCTTGTATTTTGCCTTGATGCCCTTGGTGCGAAGGAACTCTGCAAACTCCTTGTTATCCTCTGCTGACTTTGCCTTTACCGCTTCAAATTCAGCAACATCAGCGGCGTGCTGCTTCCTTGCAGATTCGCTCATATTACTAAATGCAAGCTTGAACTTGGCGGCAATGCCTTTGGTGTGGAGAAATGCAGAGAACTGTTCGTTCAGTTCCAGCATCTCCTGTTCGATCTCCTGTTGTGTTTTGATTTCCATTTTTGTTTGCCCCTTTCTTTGATTTACAAGCACACTATAATGGGCAGATGTTTTGGAAATTTTTGAAAAATGTTTATGTTTTATTAATTTCAAAATATTGTTATGTTTTTATGCGGGGCGTCGAGGCGCCGCCCCCTACGATGTGACAGAATATATAGGGGACGATTGAGTGCATCGACCCTTTGCAACGGGTTACGACTCTGTAAACCCCTCAGTCATATTGCCTAAAATCGGCAATATGACAGCTCGCTGAGGCGAGCCCGGTCGCGGCTCTGACAGTCCACTGGACTGTCATTCACTACCGCGACTGCGCTTCGCTTACCCCTGCAAGGGGAGCCGTTGCGGGCCAATGTGGGCATTGGACCCTACGAGATGCTGTCAGATGGCGCGGCATCGGCGGACGCCCGGGGACGGGCGTCCCTACGAGGTCTTACGGTCGGGTGGGTGTGGATGTGGGGAAACGGATTGCCACACCAGTGACATCGGTCACTGGTTCGCAATGACAACGAATTGGCGCAAAAATACCCCTTGGTTTCCAAAGTGATTGGAGATCAAGGGGCGTAATATTTAATGAAATCCTTGCTATGCAAGGATGAAATCTGCTTGCGCAGATGAAATCTTCAGCAACGCTTCAGATGAAATTAAATCCAACTGTAGGGAACGGCCTGTGTGCCGTTCCTCTTTGCGTAATTTGAGGAATAATCTGCGGAATGACACATAGGTCATTCCCTACACGCTCATTTTGAGACACCACCCGCCAATTGCCGACTTTGGGCAGGTAGCCTGAAGGAGAGACGGGGAACGATGACGCAGAATAGTTAACTGTTCTCTAAGCTGTTCCCTGTTCTCCTTTTAACACATAGAACCGTCCCCTCGTATTATGAAATGGCAGCAAATGGTGTTCCTTTTTAAGAACATATGCTAC
>JAGASJ010000055.1 GCA_017621795.1 Oscillospiraceae bacterium
CTTTCATGAGCATAGGGAACCTCCTTTGGGTGGATTGGTGGTACTTTTTATTCTAAGGATTTTGTTCTCTATGCTCAACTATTATTTATGACGATGGGGTCAGGCTCATTAAGCCTGACCCCAACATTTATTATAGAACCTAATTTCTTTAGGATTAAAAAACAGTACAAAACCTGCATAGGTTTTGTACTGTTTTTACGTATTGGTTGCGGTCGCCTCCGAAGAGATGGCATAATCGCTTTGAGACAGCGACTTGTTACCGATGGGACAGATCGGCTTTTGCTTTTGCGGTCAGATCCGCAGCGGTGTCTACCGCGTGGAGCAGCTGGTATTCTTTTGGAGAGACGCCAAAATGCTCCTTGAATTTGTGAATAAAGTGGCTCAGGGAGGAGATGCCCACGGCCGCGGCAATATCGGTTACATTATTTTCGGAGTCACGCAGCAATTGGGCGGCGTACTCCATTTTTTTAATACCTAAATATTGGATGATGGTATAGCCGGTGCGTCGGCGGAAGCTGTTGATCAGGGTGGATTGGGCCAAGGGATATTCCTTGTAAATTTGGCTGACCTTCAGCGGCACATAGGCATAATTGTTCAGGTTGGTCAGCAGCTTATCAATATAACGATCTGTAGAGCGCTCACTATGAGTATTTTCGGCATTGGACTGCACCAGCGCCATAGCATTATATAAAAACATTTCGATGCGGCCCGTCAGATCATCACCGGGGGCGCAGATGTACAGCGCTTTAAACAGATCTGCAAGATACTCGCCCTGCAGCTCGGTAAGCTGTTTTTCAATACAGGCGTGACTGCTGAAAAAGTTGGAGCCGGGGAAGAACTGCTGACACAGTGCCTCAAAGCGTTCTTTTTTCACGATGAAAGAGAAGTGGGTGCTTTGCTCATTCCCGGCGTAGATGCTGTGGGCTTCCTGACAGCGGAAATACAAAAGGCAGTTTTTGCGGATGGTATGGGAATGCCCGTTGTGCTGGTTGATAAAACTGCCGTAGGTTACCAATGAGAACTCGTAAAAATCCTCGTGCTTATGCATTGGCGCCGAAATGGAGGAGTAGAGATAGGCACAATCGGTGCCGGGGATACTTCGTTGGTAATGAAAATAATTTGTTCGTATTTTTTCGTTTAAGCTTTCCATAAGGCACCTCCTGCACAGATATTATAGAGAATGTGAAAATACTTTGTCAATAGGGTATCGAAAAATTTTAATATGTAAAAATTCTACGGTCAACAAATATGAAGATGATATGAGAAATATTGGGCATATTTCCTGAAACACAGGCAAAATTCAAACATAATGCTATAAAATGGCATATTTAAAAATTATTGTTTTTGCGATTATTTATCTGAAATCGTAAAATAACAACATCTTTTATTACCTGAAAGTAAAACGTGATTGTGCGGAATCACACAAAAGCAAAATGCAGTTTTGTATAAACTGTACAAAACTCCAAAACTTACCAGCAAAAGAATATAAAAAATCGACAATTATAAAAATAAAAGCAAGCCAAAAGGCGGCCATATTGGTATATTGTAAAGTAGATAAGAAGCCTAAAATGGGATTAAGATAACGACTTCACCTGTAAGGAGGATTTGTTGATGTTGATAGGAAACAAAAAAGAGAGGAATATTCGAAACCTGGTATGCCTGCTGCTTGCTGCATGTATGCTTTTGGGGGTTGTGCCGGCGGGGGTTTCCGCGCTGCAACCCCAGGAATTTGGCATAACCGACATACAGGTAGGCGTATATCGCCCGGCCAATAATGACTGGTACATCATTTTGGATACGGACATCCCGGATTTTGAGCTGACCGCCATCAGCGGGCTGAAAGCGACGGTAGATGACACTACCGCACAGGTGTGGTTCCAAGTCAACAGTCAGCTCAGCGTTTCCAAGGGCAGCTTTGCCTTTACACTGGCAGTAGACAAAGCGGAACATACGGTGACCATTCCTGCCGGCACGGAGTTGGGCGGATACCTCTTAAAAGAGGACCTTGTGCTCCAAACCCACGCCGACGGCACACTGGAGATCGTGCCCCAGGGGCTATGCATCACCGGCATCCGGCAGGGCGTATATCGTCCCGGCAACAACGATTGGTACATTATTGTAGATACCAACATAGAGGATTTTGCGCTGACCGCCATCAGCGGACTGAAGGCACCGGTGGATGACACCACCGCACAGGTTTGGTTCCAGATCAACAGCCAGCTGGGCGTACCTGCCGGCAGCTTTGCCTTTACCCTGGCAGCGAATAAGGCAGAACACACGGTGACCATTCCTGCCGGTACGGTTTTTGGGGAACAAACCCTGAAAGAGGATTTTGTGTTCCATACCCACGCAGACGGCACATTGACTGCGGAAGTGACTGAACCGGAGACCACAGAGCCCGAAACCACCGAGCCCATCGAGCCGGAGGGAAAAGCAGTCAGTATTACCGGCATTCGGCAGGGCGTATATCGTCCCGGCAACAACGACTGGTACATCATTGTGGATACCAATATTGCGGGTTTTGCGCTGACCGCCATCAGTGGACTGAAGGCACCGGTCGATGATACCACCGCACAGGTTTGGTTCCAGATCAACAGCCAGCTGGGCGTACCTGCCGGCAGCTTTGCCTTCACCCTGGCAGCGAATAAGGCAGAACACACGGTGACCATTCCTGCCGGTACGGTTTTGGGGGAACATACGTTAAAAGAGGATTTTGTGTTCTGCACCCACGCAGACGGCACATTGACCGTTGAAGCCACCGAGCCGGAAACCACCGAGCCCGAAACCACCGAGCCTATCGAGCCGGAGGAAAAAGCAATCGGCATCACCGCCATCCGGCAGGCGATGTACCGTCCTGGGAGCAACGACTGGTACATCATTGCAGATACCGATATTGCGGATTTCACATTGACGGCCATCAGTGGGCTGAAAACACCGGTCGATGACACCACCGCACAGGTGTGGTTCCAGATCAACAGTCAGCTGGGCGTACCTGCCGGCAGCTTTGCCTTCACCCTGGCAACCGACAAAACAGAGCATAAAGTAACCATTCCTGCCGGAACGGTTTTCGGCGAGTATACCTTGCAAGAGGATTTTGTTTTCTACACCTATGCGGACGGAACAGCCGGCACAACGCCTCCCGTAGAGCCGGTGGATTTCCGCTTCCAAAGGGGCGTGTGGCAGTATATGCCGGAAGCCAATTATGCCCGTTATCTGGTATGGCTGGACTGTGATGTTGCAGAAGAGCTGGTCATACCCTGGGCACCTTTGGATGGGGCCTATATTAACGGCGAAAGAAAAAACATTTACGCAATGGCCGATGCAGGTTCTGTTTTGCTGATCCTCAATGAGGAAAGCGGGATCACCCGTCCCGGAAGCTATACAGTTACCCTGCAAAAGGATTCTCACATTGGCACCTATACAATTAAAAATGATGTGACCTTCTATGCAGAAGGCCTGAAGGTCAGCCAAACTGCACCGGCACCCATTGCCGATCCTACGGAATCCGTGGCGCTAATCAACGACAGCAGAAATCTGACGGGAGATGGCACACAGGGCTTGTACTTCGGTGTGACCCCTGCCGACAAGCTCCCCTATGATGCGCAAAAGGGAGATATGCACTATAGCGCAGCTTCCGGCGGTGTGTATGTCAACGGCGAGCTGACTGCTCTGACCGTAAACAAGTGGCTGGAAAACCTGTACTATGTTCCTTTGGCACAATTCTGCTACCCGCCCCAAAAGGGGGATGTGGTGACGATTGACGGTGTTTTCGGCAACGGAGAACACGCAGTGACCTTTGAAAAACAGAGCTTTGTCTACGATGGAGCAGGAAACTGGGAGATCGGTACTTACCTGCGGGATCTGCGGGAACAAAGCTACACGGTTCAGGATATTTCCGAGCTGAAGATGGGGCTTTCCGAATTTGCCATCAAGCCCGGTGTACAGCTGATCGGCGATGCCAAACAGGGCACGAATATTGCCATTCGCTCCATTGTTTCTGTCAATACGGATGCTACCGAGTTTAATTTCGGCTTCTCCAAGACAGAGGGGATGTGGGACGGCGCAGGCTGGCAGGTTTGGATCCGTCCGAAATTCAATCAAGTATACCTTGCCCACGGCGAGACCGATTGGCAGGTCACCGGTCAGTACGAGTTCACAAAAACCGAATTTGTAGTAGAGATCGGCACTGTGGATATGCACGAATATATCGACGGTGTGGACCAGGGCCTGTTTTGCCGTAGGATCTTCCTGAAGATCGACGGGGAAGAGGTACTTTCCTACAAGGATACCGATTTGAGCAGAAAGATCGGCAAAAAGCTTTATGTACTCAATTCTCAGGATGCGGTGAACGGCAAGCTGATCTCCCTGACCAGCGAAGGCGTTGCACTGCGGGAGCTACAGCCCACGGTTTATGATTATTATGATCTGACCGGCTTCGCGGCTGATACCGTTCCCGGCGGTCAAACCATCCTGCTGGGCGAAACGAAAAATTCGTCCAATGTGGCAGTGCGGATGAAAATGACCCTTTCCGGGGATGCCACCGAGGTTCGGTTGGCACTTTCCAAGCAGCAAAAGAACAATTTCTGGGACGAGGCCGGCTCCGGCTGGCAGGTTTGGCTCAGACCCAAGTGGGATACCGCATATATTGCCCACGGCACCAATGATTATGAGGTCATTAAGCCCTTCCCCTATGCAGGGACCTATACAGTGGAGATGGGTGTTCGGGATGTGATCGTTGAAAAGGACGGAAAGATGGTGGGCAACTACTGCCGCCGGGTCTATCTGCTCATCAACGGTGAAGAGATCGCCTCCTGGGAGGATATGGACTTTGGCCGTGACCTGGGTTATTGCGTGATGCTGCTCACCTCTCAGGATTCTCAGGTAAGCCTTTCCACCCTGAAGAAGACTGCAAAGCTTCCTGTGGAAACGGTGGTCAACGGAGAGACGACCGACGCAAGTGACTTTGTGGAAGTCGTCAGCCAGGTGGTTTCCGGCCAGCCCTCCAAAATCAGTGTGCTTTACCATTCCGACTACAACAATAAGGTGGCGCTGAAGGGGCTGTATCTGAACGGAACACTGCTGCAGCCCATAGAAAGCGCAGACGGCAAGCAGGTATATGCGCTGGATGCGCCTGTGGAAACCGATCAGCTGCGGGTGGAGCTGGAGATCAAGAAGCTCACAGTAGATGAGCCTGTGCGTATGTTTGATCTGTTTGATACCTCCGGCAAGGCGGCCATAGAGGTGCACGGCAAGCAGTACGGTGTCAGCCTGGGTGCAATGGTAGGCCCGGAAGGACAGGCAGAAGTTAACTCTGCCGTACGTTTCCGCCTGCAGTTGCCCAAATTGTTCAACCAAGTGCCCATCGTTATTTTGGGCGATGTCAGCACCTTGTGGGGCAATAGCGGTGCGCTGTTCCAAATCACACCCAGTCAGGTGCATTTCTGCCATCCTGCTTCTATGACAAGACTGTCTTCCTTTGCAAGCAGCTACTTTGCCCCCGGCAGCAATGTCTGTGTGGAACTGGGCATCGTCAAATGTTATGAAAACGGTCTTTATAAGTATGACCGCTGGTATGTCAAGGCCGGCAAAACCCCGGAGACGATGGAAATGGTCGCCTGGTATGACAGTGTGGAGCGCGGTCACTACGGCGGACATTTCTCCTGCAACGGCACGGATATGGAGGAAAGCTATTTCCTTTACAGCCTGAAGGATATCTACACCATTACCGATCAATCTTCCGAAGCGAATAAGGCACAGCTTCGCACCTATGACCGATGGGGCGAACAAGTGCCGGAGCTGTATTATCCCGATGCGTTGGAGGGCTACAGCGATGTGTCTTCTGCATCCAAGGCCGGTGTGATCAGCTTCTATACAAAGCCCGGCACCAGTCTTTCTTCCTTTACTGTCAACGGTAAGGATGTTACGCAGGATGTGCAGATCGGTCCAGATGGCGCCTACTTCTATACCATTGCGGAAATAAAGACCAATATTTCCTTTACTTATGAGATCGCGGAGGACGCAACGACCTATACGGTTGCTGTGGAAAAAGCGCCGGAATTGGAAGTTACCGTAGAGCCGTCCCGGGTTTTGACAGGCGGCGATGCTGTGCTCACCATTACAGCGCAAAAGGGCTTTGTGCCGCAGATCACAGCAAACGGCACGGACGTAACACCGTTACTGCGCTTTGATCCGAAAACCGGCATTTGGTCCTGTACGCTTAGAAGCATCCGCGGTGATATGCAAATCAAAGCAGAAGCCGTACAGCGCAGCTACACCCTTTTAGTGCAGGAAAACCCGAATTGCACGGTGACCCTGGGCGGGGATGCTGCTGACGGAAAGCTGCCCTTTGGCGGCACATTGGAGCTGACTGCAGTGATCGCAGATGGCTATTATGTGGAATACATTATGGTGGGCGATCAGAAACTGTCGGTAACACAAGAAGGCAAGCTGGTGCTCGATCAGGTGTATATGGATGTGCAGGAGCTGAGCATTCAATGTGTGGTTTGCAGCAGCGATGATGCAGTGGCCGGTCGGTCTGCGCAAAAGAATACCACAGTGATCTGGGTCAGCATTGCCTGTGCAGCTGCATTGGCGGCAGCAGCAGGTGTGCTTCTGGTGAAGAAAAAGGTTAAGAGAGGCAGATGAGAAATGAAGCAAAATAAGAATCCTTTGAAAAAAAGGAAGTACAGGAACGGATTTTGGGACTGGCTGTGCATCATCGTGCTGTGTGCTCCCGCGGTTTTGCATCTGCTGATCTTTTGGCTGGGTGTGCAGATCGAGACCTTTGAGCTGGCCTTTACCAATCAGTTTACGATGGAAAAGGGCTGGGATAACTTCGCCTGGGCGTGGAAACAGATCTTTTCCGATGTAGGCAACAACAATATGGGACTGGCATTTCGCAACACGCTGACATTCTTTGTAATGGGAATGACGCTGGTACCCGTAACAATGTTCTTTGCGTATCTGATCTATCGCAAGAGCATCGGCTACAGCTTTTCCCGCGTGACCTTGTATTTGCCCGGTGCTGTGGGCGGCATTATGCTGGCACTGCTTTATGCCAACCTGATGTCCTCCACCGGCCCGGTGATGGAGGTCGTTAAGGATGTCACCGGCAACGAAAATATGGCATCCCTTCGTTTTACCGACGGTATGCTCTACATTATGATATTTGATATCTTCGTGGGCATTGGCGGTAATTTGATGATCTGGCTGGGCTCTATGGCGCGGATCCCCAAGGAGCTGATCGAGGTCGGAAAGCTGGAGGGCATCGGTCCCTTCACAGAATTCCGAAAGGTGGTTTTGCCCCTGATCTGGCCCACCTTTGTGACCATGATCACTCTGCAGGTCATTGGCATTTTTGGAGCCACCGGCTCGGTGCTTGCCTTGACCGGCGGCACCAACGGCACCAATACCATAGCATTTTGGATGTACAATATGGTCTTGCAGGGACTGACCTCTGAATACGGCAACGTGGCGGCTGTGGGCCTGATCTTTACAGTGTTCACGATCCCCCTGGTTGTGGTTGGCCGCTGGCTGATGAATCGCTTTGGAGAGGAGGTCGAGTATTGATATGGCAAAACGACACTTATTCCGAAAAGGCTCCAGGGCAGATAACCGTTTGTCCGAAATCAAAAAGAACGGTGCACTGTTTAACATTCTCGGCCTGATCCCGCTGATTTGGGGCACCTTGTTTGTGCTGATGATCTTATGGGGCTTTGGCGTTTCCATTACCGATGAAGACTGGTATTTGGATCACCCAAGCAGCATCATCCCCCTGAAGCTCGACTTTTCCAACTACCAGAAGGCGATGGAAAAGTTCGTGTTTGAATCCTATATAGACGGCGAGCTGGTGAAAACCAACTACTTTACGCTGATCCTGAATTCCTTCTGGTTCAGCTTTGGTATGACCGCGACAAAAATGATCTCTACGGTGTTTTTTGCTTACGCGGTGGCACGGCTGCACTTCCCGGGCCGCAAATTCCTGTATGTTTTTGTGGTTCTGCAGATGATGATCCCGGTGTACGGACAAACTGCGGCAAATTACCAGTTGCTGGATAACTTAGGTCTGCTGGATTCCCCCCTGTTCTTGCTGGGACAGGGCGCAGGTCACGGTATGTACTTTTTGATCGTCTACGCATTCTTCCGAAATTTGCCTACGGGCTACGCGGAGGCGGCGCAGATCGACGGCGCCGGACCGTTCACCGTATTTTTCCGTGTGATGCTGCCCCAGGCAAGACCGATCATCGTATCCCTTTCGGTTATGCAGTTTATTTCCGCGTGGAACAGCTACGATGTACCGCTGCTGTATCTGCCGTCCTATCCCACACTGTCCACAGCCCTTTATCTGTATAAAGATAATATGTTCCAGTTGGGATTAAGCACACCTACTTATTTTGCAGGTATGCTCATATCCATTATCCCCGTAGCGGTACTATTTTTGGTATTCAACAAGCAGATTATGAACAATATTTCCATCGGCGGTATGAAGGGCTGAGATTTGGAGGTTATTACTTATGAAAAACGTTAAAAAAATTGCATCCTTGGTTCTTGCGGTGCTGCTGCTGTTTTCTATGACAGCCTGCGGTGAAAAAGAGACCTTTGACCCCAACAACATCGTAGAGGATACTACCACACTGGATATTATGTGCCTGCACAGAGGCTATGGCTTCCAGTGGCTGACAGCCTTGAAGGAAGGCTTTGAGGCAGCCAATCCCGGCGTGGAGGTAAAGATCACCACCATCAGCAAGAGTGATATCATCCGCGGCGACATTAAAAATTACAAAAAGAGCGAGATCGACCTGTACTTTGATATTTATGCTACCGGTATGGGCGGCCTTGTACAGGAGTACAGCAGCTACTACGGCGGCAAGCAGGCGCTCAGACCGCTGAGTGATGTGCTGGCAACACAGATTCCCGGCGAGGGCATCACGGTTGCAGAGAAGATGCACACTACATTGCTGGCACCTTATCAGTCGGCAGGCCGGGATACGGCAGATACCGCTGATGATGTGTATTACGGACTGCCCTATATGCAGGGCACGATGGGTATGTACTACAACGAAACGGTGATCAATGAAGCTTTGGGCGAGGGCAACTGGAAGGTTCCCAATACCACCGATGAGCTGATCGCCCTGTGCGAGAAGCTGAAGGCTGCCGGCTGTTATATGCTGGTACCCGGTGAGCTGGACCAGTATACAAGAACCATGTTTATTCCCAACTGGGCACAGTATGAAGGCTTTGAAAACTGGCTGAAGTTCTACGAGGGCGTGGGCTATGACAAGGACCGCAGCAGAGAATCTCAGCAATCCAGCCTGATCTATCAGCAGCAGGGTCGTGCGGAGTCTTTGAAGGTTGCGTATGATCTGATCTCCCCCGAAAACGGATTCGTTCTTTCCAATACTGCAGAGATCGGCACCAACAATTTGAACGACTATCAGAAACGTTTTGTAGACCCCAAAAACAAGCTGGCGTTGTATCCCTGCGGCGACTGGCTGATGCAGGAGCTGAAGGATAATAGCGGTGAAAGCGGTGGCGCTTCTACCGTCAAGATGATGAAGACCCCGGTGATCTCCTCCATTATCGACAGTGTAAACGGCTACAGTGCCGATCAGGAAAAAAGACTTCCCAATATTTCCGACGATGCAACACTTTCTGCTGTGATCGATTATGTGGATGGCAGGATCGACACCCTGCCTGCAGGCGTTACTGAGGAAGAGGTCGCCTTCGTCAAGCAGGCTCGAAACACCATCAGCTCTCAGGCGGATATGCACATGGTCTACGCACCGGAATTTTCCGATGCCAAGGCGCTGGCAAACAAGTTCCTGGTTTATATGGCTTCCAACGAGGGCATTCAGATCCTGAAGGACAACTGCATCGGCGGCTTTGCCCCCTACAAGTATGAGTATCAGAATCTGAGCGTGACCGAGCAATCCATTTATGACGCCACCAAGGAAGGCGTGTTTGTAGGCGACTACAAGTTCCACGAGCTGTTCTTCTTTGCCGGTGCGAAAAGTACTTCTCTGACCAGTGCGGCAGGCACGATGGATAGCTACATCACCTCTCCTGTACGGGAATACAAGAGCGCACAGGAGCTCAATGATGCATTCCTGAAGGAAAACAGCGGCGCAAAATGGGATAGTATTATCAGTAAGATCAACTGATGTCACACCGAAATATCAAAAATGGAGGTGTTGAGATGAAAATAAAAACGATCCTTGCGTGGATGCTGGCCGTGAGCCTGCTTTTCGGTCTGTGCGGCTGCGGAGGCGCAGGTACTGCCGGTTCCGACGGTTTGGTGCTTTGGGCAGAGCCTTCCGGGATCAAGTATATGCGCTCGGATGACGGCGCGGCGGCGAAAACTGCCTCGGAAAAATCTGTACTAAAGGTGCAGATGGCGAAAAACGAAACAGAGGCCGTACAGCTGATGATGTACGCAAACAAAAAGATCAGCTGCTATGATGTAGCAGTTTCCGATTTGGTTTGCGGCAATGCGATAATCCCCGCGGAGAATGTGGAAATATGGGACGTGCTGTATCAGGCGTCTGTAACCACCAGTCGTCCCGGCAACCCGGATTTTGCCGGCGGTTACGTGCCGGATCCGCTGCTGCCTATGGAAACCTCCGTAGAATACGGAGAAACGGTTATTGAAGCGGGGGATCATCAGGCGGTGCTGCTGGATATATCCACCACAGCGGGAACGGCTGCAGGTGTTTATAAAGGCACAGTCACGGTTACCGCTGATGAAAAGCAGTATAATATGCCCATCGAGGTCACCGTACACGACATTGACCTGACCGGGGTAGAGGAGCTGCGCACAGCGTTCTCCTGGTTTGACAGAGATCATTTGGCATCGGCGGAGCTGGATTCTTCGGATGAGCTGATGACAAAATATGTGGACCTGATGCTCAAGTACAATATGAGCTGCAAGGTGCCCTTTGAAGGAAACGGCGGAATCGAAAGATATGTGGAGCTGATTCGGGAGTATTACCACAAAGACGGTTTTACCGCCTATGCCCTTTACTATGAGCCCACCGGCTCCGGCTATAACGGCGTGAAGACCAATGTAAACCTGCCGCTGCTGAAGGAGTATATCCGTGCGCTGGTCCACGCGTCGGTGGAGGATGGAGTCAACTATCTGGACAAGGCATATTCTTATTTTTACACCGATGTGGATGAGCCTGCTTCTGAGCAGCAGTTTTTGGATGCCAAGCAGACCATTGACCTGTATTTCCAGATGCTCTTTGACTGCGATACAGAGCTGCGTGAGGAGTATGTGGGCACACTGGATTATGACTACTACGTCAATGTGATCTCTCCGGTGCTGGTCAATATTCCCGATGTGATTCCCGGTGCTTACGATGTTGAGGATGTGAAAGCCTACGGACTGGATAATTTGACGGTTTGCCCTGTGCTGCACGCCTTTGCAACCCCGGGGTACGCCGAGGCGATCCGTGAGAGTCGGGATTATGTGGATGTGTGGATGTACACCTGCTGGAGTCCCACATATCCCTTCCCCAACGCCCATACCGATGACCTGCCCCTTTCCACCCGTGTTTTGGGCTGGATGTGCTATGAGCTGGATACACCCACCTATTTGATGTGGGCAACTTCCTGCTATACCTGGCAGATCTGGGGCGAGCCTGTGGAGGATGCATGGGTAGATATGCACACCGGTGAACCCAGTGCCGGTGACGGAAAGCTGACCTATCCCGGCGCCAAGTACGGCATTGACGGACCTTGCCCGTCCCTGCGTATGGTGGCATATCGGGATATGTCCGAGGACTATCAGCTTTTGAATGTTGTCCGTGACCTGTATGCACAGCAGGGCTTGGATGCCATAACGGTTTTGGAGCCGATGTTCCGGCGTATCTATTCTACCGGATTGATTCCCAATCGGGATGTATCTGCCTTTGAGCAGGTCCGCACAGAGCTTTTTGAGATGATCCTGAATCTGCAGGCCGGCACCGAGGTCTTTTATGCAGAAACCGATGTTGGTGTTTCGCAAGCAAATATCGCCTTCAAGGCACCGCAGGATGCAAAGATCCTGGTGGACGGACAGGTGCAGACCCCGGATGATCAGGGCGTTTACCGCTTCTGCCTGGATCTGACACAGCAGAAGGAATTTACGTTCCAAATTCAAAATGGCGAGAAAGTGCGCACTGTGACCCGTACGTTGGTTGACGGACAATTAGGCCAGGTACAGAGCTTTGAGAACCCCACCGAGGATTACAGCGGTTGGATCAGCTGCTTCGGTAAAAATTCCGGCAGTTACAGTGATGAAATGGCGCAAGAGGGCAGTGGCTCTATGAAAATAGAGATGAATCCCAACGCCGAGGATGCACTGCCGTTCTTTGCACTGACGAAAGACTCTCAGCTGATCGGCGGTAGCTGGAAGGACGTTAAGAAGGTCAAACTGTACGTGTACAATCCGGAAAGTGAAACGACCTTGCTGTCTGTTAGCTACTACGTCGGCAAGGACGTGAGCATGGCTTCTTATGAATTGCAGCCCGATCAGTGGACACTGATCGAGCTGACAATGCCCACATCGGCAGAAATCGAGGATGTGGACAGCATTGAAGAGATCGACTTCAACTTCCAAAGAGGCACTGCGGTCACAGTTTATGTGGATAGCCTTGTAACCGTAAAGGAGGCACAGTGATATGAAAAAAATACTTTGCCTGATCTTGGCGGTGCTGTGGCTTTTTACATTGTCTGCCTGTAATGGTGCGCAGTCGGAGACCCCGACTGCCACCCAGCCGGAAGAAGAGCAGATCAGCAATGTGGTCGAAACAGACGAGAACGGTCAGACCTACTATCTTCTTGCGGATTTTGAAAACTATTATGAGGCTTCCCAACTGGGACTGTTTGCGGATTTCGGTACGATGGAGCTGATATCCCGGCAGAATCAGCCGGATATGGTCACAAATGGCGAAGCATCCGCCCATATTACCATCTCCGGAAACGAAAGCTCCTGGATGAAACGCCGTCCCAATTTGCGCATTTCCACCACAACGGGCTATTTCAACTACACCACGGATTTTTCTGATATGGAATATCTGGCTTTGGATATTTACAACTGTCAGGATTATGAGGTGGAGATTCGGTTTTATGTGCATGCGGCCATTGATCCCTCCAACGTGATGGAGGATCGGTATGCGACCCACCCCAACAATCCGTATAACATTATTTATTCCGTATATTTACAGCCGCAGCAGTGGAACAACCTGAAAATTCCCGCAGAGGAATTTAAGCAGGTTGCTTATGATGAGCACGGCGCGCGGTATATGAAATACGGTGCGGATGCACTGGAGGCGGTAGGTGGCTTCCACATCACCTTTGACCGTGGAGAGCTGCACGAAAATCCCCAGCAATTCTATATCGATAATGTTCGCGCGTATATCAAAAAGTAATTTCCTTGTAATCTATACGGCAGGTGCCGTTATTAAAATATAAGGAGGAAAAAACATGCAAAAAGCAACAGGAAACAAAAGCATCCTGCGTATCGTTTCGCTGGCGCTGGTGTTGCTGCTGTCTGCAGGCGCGCTCGGCATTTGGGCATTTGCGGAAACTGCAAGTCCCCTGAAGGGCACATCTGTTTCACTGGGCAGTGAGCTGGTCGTCAACTTCTATGCAGAAGTGACAGATACCGAGGGTGCAACAATGACATTTGGCATTGGTACGGAGCGTAAAACTGTTCCTGTAACACAGGCGCAGCACATGGAGGGCAACCTCTATGCATTCCCCTGCACCATTGCACCCGCTCAGATGACCCAAACGATTGAGGCGACCCTGAGCGATTCCGGCAAGACCTATGAAACGAGCACATCTATGCGGGCTTACGCCGAAAAGCTGTTTGCCAGCAAACAGTGGGACAAGCTGGCGGCCAATGATATGATGGTTGCCACCTTGAATTACGGTGCCGCGTCACAGAACTATTTTGACTACAACACGGAGAATCTTGCCAACGCCGGCTATGAAAAGACCCCCACATCGGCAGTCCCTGAGGCAACGCCCACCAGTATGGTATCCGGTTCTGTCAGCGGTATCTCTTTCTACGGTGCTTCCCTGGTGTTTGAAACGCGGATCGCAGTTCGCTTTTACTTCACCGTAAAGGGAAACATTGCAGATTACAGCTTCAGCATTGGTGAAGAGCCTGTTTACAAGGACGGCCTGTACTATGTAGAAGTCCCGGATATCAATCCGCAGGATTATGCTACAGACATCACCCTGACGGTCAATGACGCACTGACGGTCACCTACAGCCCCATGCAATACATCAGCCGTATGTACGCCAAGACAGAAAAGGCGGAGCTGAAGGCGCTGGTTGGGGAGCTGTATGCGTATCATCTGACTGCACTGGACTATTTGGCAGATCCCTACGGCAACGGAAGCGACAACCTTGTCAGCGCACAATAAGAAGGGGAGGATATGAACAATGAAACAAGTGAAAAGAGTATTTGCGTTCCTTCTGTCCCTTTGCCTGATTTTCTCTATCGTGCCTGCAGTGAAGGCATCTGCGGCATCCACAGAGTTTACCATTACCGGCATTCAAGCCTACAACTTCCGCGGCAGTGACTGGTATATCATCCTGAATACGGATAATGCCGATTTCTCTCTGAGCACCGCGGCATCCGTAGCCACTTCCGGCGCAACCCTGGATGGTGCCGCCGCAGGTGGTTGGTTCCAGCCCGGAACCGGCACACTGGCATTCACTCTGGCAACCGACAAGGCAAGCCACAAGGTGGTCTTTCCTGCCGGTATGGTGCTGAACGGTTTCACCCTGAAGGAAGACTATGTGTTCTTCACCCAGGCTGACGGCAGCGTTAAGGCCGGCGTCAGTGTCAACAGCATCAATGCCTACAACTATCGGGAAGCCAGCTCTGACTGGTACATCGTATTGGGGACCGATCGTGCCGATTTCTCCCTGAGCGCTGCATCATCCCTGACAAATGCCGGTGTTACCGTAGACGACGCAGTGACCTCCGGCTGGTTCCAGCCCGGAACCGGTACACTGGCCTTCACGCTGGCAACCGACAAGGCAAACCACAAGGTCGTGATCCCGCAAGGTGCGGTCCTTGGCAACTATGTTTTGGCAGAGGATTATGCGTTCTGCACTTATGCTGACGGCGCTGTAGGTCCTGCCGCGTTTGAGATCACCGGCATCAACGCCTACAATTTCCGCGGCAGTGACTGGTACATCATCCTGCAGACCAATAACAGCAAATTCAATCTGACTGCTGCGGCATCCGTAGCCACTTCCGGCGCAACCCTGGATGGTGCCGCCGCAGGTGGTTGGTTCCAGCCCGGAACCGGCACACTGGCCTTCACACTGGCAACCGACAAGGCGGAGCACAAGGTGGTGCTTCCTGCCGGTATGCAGCTGGGCAACTATGTGCTGGCAAAGGATTATGTGTTCTATACCCACGATAACGGCCGTGCGGATAATATCGCGCCCTTTAGCATTACCGGCATCAAGGGCTACAATTTCCGTGGCAGTGACTGGTATATCATTTTGGAAACCAGTGATCCTGATTTTGCCTTAACCTCTGTGGCATCTGTGGCCAATGCAGGTGTTACCGTTGATGGCGCAGCTGCCGCAGGTGGCTGGTTCCAGGCGACTACCGGCACTTTGGAATTCACTCTGGCAACCGATAAGGCAGAGCATAAGGTGGTTATTCCTGCCGGTACGACATTGGGGAACTACAAGCTGACCAGCGACTATGTGTTCTATACCCACGCAAGCGGTGCAGTAGACACCAATGCCCCTGTGATCAACATCACCGGCATCAAAGCTTATAATTACCGGGAAGCCAACGCAGACTGGTACATTGTTTTGAATGTGGATGATGCTGCATTCTCTCTGCCCTCCGCGTTGAGACTGAATGCCACTGTGGACGGCGTAGCCG
Organism: Oscillospiraceae bacterium; assembly: GCA_017621795.1. Lineage (GTDB taxonomy): Bacteria > Bacillota > Clostridia > Oscillospirales > Oscillospiraceae > Faecousia. The sequence goes on from JAGASJ010000055.1 coordinate 15,906, forward strand.
CCTCCGGTTGGATCCAACCGAAAACCGGCACTTTGGAATTTAGCGTGACAGCCGATAAGGCAGATCACGAGATCATCATTCCCGCCGGCACGGTGCTGGGTAGTTACACACTGGAAAACGAGTATGTGTTCTATACCCACGCAAACGGTCAGGTGGATAATATCAAGCCGATCCGGTATGTGAACGTCACCGGCATCAACGCCTACAATTACCGGGAAGCCAACGCAGACTGGTACATTGTTTTGAATGTGGATGATGCAGCATTCTCTCTGCCCTCCGCTTTGAGACTGAATGCCACTGTGGACGGCGTAGCCGCCTCCGGTTGGATCCAGCCCACCACCGGCACTTTGGAATTTAGTGTGACCGCCGATAAGGCAGATCACGAGATCATCATTCCCGCCGGTACTGTTTTGGGCGACTATGTGCTGGAGAACGACTATGTGTTCTATACCCACGCAAACGGCGCGGTGAATACCGAAAAGCCTGTGAAGTATGTGAACATCACCGGCATCAACGCCTACAATTACCGGGAAGCCAACGCGGACTGGTACATTGTGTTGGCAGTGGACGATGCAGCATTCTCTCTGCCCACTGCTTTGAGACTGAATGCCACCGTGGACGGTGTAGCCGCCTCCGGTTGGATCCAACCGAAAACCGGCACCTTGGAATTTAGTGTGACAGCTGATAAGGCAGATCACGAGATCATCATTCCCGCCGGTACTGTTTTGGGCGACTATGTACTGGAAAACGAGTATGTGCTCTATACCCACGCAAACGGTCAGGTGGATAACACCAAGCCGATCCAGTATGTGAACGTTACCGGCATCAACGCCTACAATTACCGGGAAGCCAATGCGGACTGGTACATTGTGTTGGCAGTGGACGATGCAGCATTCTCTCTGCCCACTGCTTTGAGACTGAATGCCACTGTGGACGGCGTAGCCGCCTCCGGTTGGATCCAGCCCACTACCGGTACTTTGGAATTTACCCTGAGCACCGATAAGGCAGAGCATTATGTGGTGATCCCTGCCGGCACGGTACTGGGCGACTATGTGCTGCAAAATGACTATGCATTCTATACCCACAGCAACGGCTATGCAGACACCAATGCCCCTGTGATCAACATCACCGGCATCACGGCCTATAACTTCCGGGATGCCAGTGCGGACTGGTACATCGTTCTGGAAACCGACAATGAAAGCTTCTCCTTAAGTGACGTTGCTTCCCTGACGACCGCAGGTGTAACAGTGGACGGCGCAGCTGCATCCGGCTGGTTCCAGCCTGCTACCGGTACTTTGGAGTTTAGTCTGAAGACCGATAAGGCAGAGCATAAGGTGATCATTCCTGCCGGCACGGTTCTGGGTAAGTACACACTGGAAAATGAATTTGTGTTCTATACCCACGCCAACAGCAGTGTCAGCACCACGCCTTATATCCACATTACCGATGTCAGCGGTGGTTATAACAATCAATACATTGTATATCTGACCACCGATTTGCCGTACACCCTCACGATCAATCAGCAGCTGACCGTCAATGTAGACGGCTCTGATGTCAGTGTTTGGCTGAACGTGGCAGAAGTGCCCTTCATTTCTACCGGCAGTGCCATGGCAATGGATGAGCATATTATTGTGATCCCTGCAGGCACAATGCTGGGCGACAGTATGCTGGGTGAAGAATTTACCTTCTATACCCACGCAGACGGCACCGTGGATCTGGAAGATCCCACAGTGGACGAGCCGGCCTATCCCACGGTCAGTCTGACTGTGAAGGACGAAAACGGACAGAGCGTTATGAACCGCAGTGTAGCTTGGCATACCGACAGCATTGCACTGGTAGAGCAGGAGCTGAAGGCATCTGTTGCTGAAGGCAAGCTGCTGCTGGGCTATACCTTCAATGACGCACTGTATGCTTCTATCGGCAACATTGCGATCACCGATGGCAGCGCACTGGATATTACACTGAAGACCCTGGATCTTGCTGTTCATACAGAGATCCGTCACGGTGCAGATATGGCCGATTCCGGTCTGCGTTTTGTGGCCGCACTGGGTCAGACGGAGTATATCCCCAAGGTACTGCTGATTTCCGAAACAGCGGAGGACCTGACAGTTTCCACCGCACAGTGGAAGATCGGCAATCCTTACCACACCGATGAAAAGCCCTTTATTGAAATTACCGCTGTGGATGGTACAGTTTGTTACAGCATTGTGCTGACAAACATTCCTGCGGCAGATTACAACAAGACCTACTATGCCTGCGCAGGCGTGCTGGTGGAGTATGCCGATATTGGACAGAACTACGTCTACACCGATGCGATTGCCTCCACAGTGAACGAGGCTGCACAGAGCAACTGGTTGAACACCGATGTTCAGAATGCGTATGTAAATGGCGTGATGGTGCTGGATGCGGATGCCAACCTGATTGGAAATCGTGACTATACCATCAGTGTTTCCAACAATGCAAACGGCGACTATGTGATCGCCTACACCGGCGGCAACGTGCAGGTGAGCGCGCTGACCATCGAGGGTCTGCGCTTCACTGCTGAGGATGGTGTAGTCTTCGGCGATGGTGTCGTGACCGTTCCCGGCGGCCTGTTTGCAGCTGCAAAGCTGGAGCAGGAGCTGGTAGATGTACAGGACAAGATGGATATCGGTGCTTACTACGGTCCTTCTGCCGGTACATACCGTTACACTGAGTCCAACGGCACTGTGAGCGATATGTCCGTAAAGAGAACCCACGATGCAGTCTATGCCGATGTGGAAGACTACTTCGGTGCAGGCTTCAACATTTGGATGGCAGAGGACTGGGTTTACGGCGGTACACGGTACAGCGAGAACGATGCCTTCAGCGCACTGGATCTGGCTGCAGAATACTGTATCAATCACGGCCTGACCAACGAGGACATCCAGGTTCTGATTACCGATGGCTTCATCAACGGCTTGCTGGACGGCACCGATATGAACAACGGTGACCGCAATGCGGTTTCTCAGTATGCATCTATTGCAGAAAGCCACGTCAACGCCCTGATCAGCTATAATCCTGTGGTCAACGGTGTGCAGGTGGGCACGCAGTATAACTGCTTTGCAGGCTTCCTGCTTCGTGACGAGCCTTACTATAGCCACATGAGCTACTACGCTCCTTGGTTCAGCTTCCTGGCCGCCGATGCAGATCAGACCGTGACGGTCACTGCATGGAACACCAGTGGTGAGCAGATCAGCGGCGAGGTTTCCTGCCTTGGCCTGCTGGATCAGGGTTATACCCTGTACTTCTCCCTGTTGGGTATGGGCGCTTCCAAGCAGACCGTCGTTCCCGGCAGCACCAGTGCAGACCCCTGCACGGAAGAAGAATACTTGGCTTATGTAAATCAGTTTGTAAACAATGTTAATGCAACCGTATGGAATCACGAAAATATGGTCTTGGCATTTGACAATTACGGACTGTACACCGAGGCAAGCACCAGCTTTGCTTCCTCCACCATCCGCTATACCGAGAAGATGAGCGCTACCTGGCAGCAAAACTATGCCTTGTTTGCCGATATCATCGAGAGCAAGGGCGGCAACGCCACCTTCGCAGCTGCGCTGCGTTCCGACGGTATGGTTCGTAAGAGCTTGGGCGGTTTCTGGAGCAGCAACACCTGGAAGGAATTCCAGGCATTTGATGCCAGCTGGGGCGCAGAGGCCATTTCTATGCAGGCCTACACCGCTTTGGCACACGGCTACAGCTACATCAACTACTATACCTATTGGGAGCCCTCCAATCAGGCACACAAGGGTGAGACCTATACCGATGCCTGTGTGATGTGGGACGACAATATGAACCCGGTAAAGCAGAATATGTACTACTGGGTACAGTCTGCCAACGCCGAGGTACGGCAGCTGGAAAACCTGATCGCAAACTTCTCTTATGTGGATACTGCGGCTATTGCAGCAGGCAGCAGCTTCTATACCGGAACCGGCAATGTGGGCGGTACGGATATGGGCGGCCTGTGGACAGCTGCTCAGCTGGCAGAGAACTCTGCCCTGGCAGCGATCTTTGCATCTGTAGATACCACTGCAGGCTACTTCAGCAAGGCTGACGGCCGGTTTAACGATATGTTTATTCTGGTCAATATGAGTCACCCCAATCAGGCGGCAAGCGATACCGTTTCTATGACCTTTGATGCCGGTTATTCCTGTGTCATCGTCTATTTGGACGGCGTAGCTTCTGTCTATCAGCTCCAAAACGGTCAGTGCAGCGTGACCCTGCCCAGCGGCGAGGGCGCAGTTGTCATTCCCGTAGCATAAAAATCTGTACCGGGCAGGGTTTTCGCCCTGCCCGGTATAAGGCAAAGGAGAGTAAAAAATGACTCCTAAAACGTTGGCAGTGATGATCGACTGCTCAAGAAACGGCGTGATGAAGCCGGAAAAGGTAAAGGAATTTGCCTTACTCATCAAAAAGATGGGCTACAATGCTCTGATGCTTTATACCGAGGATACATACGAAGTGGAAAATGAGCCCTACTTCGGCTATATGCGGGGGCGGTATACCATTGCCGAGATGAAGGAAATGGATGCCTACTGCCTGTCCATCGGTATCGAATTGATCCCTTGTATCCAGGTGCTTGCCCATTTGGGGCACATTCCCCGTTGGGAGGAATACTGGAGCCACATGGACAGCCAGGACGTGCTCCTGGTAGGGGACGAGCGCAATTATCGGCTGATCGACAATATGCTTTCCACAATTTCCAAATGCTTCACCACGAAGCGGATCCATATTGGAATGGATGAAGCTTTTTATTTGGGTACCGGCAGATATTTGCAGAAAAACGGTTACCGTGACCGTTTGCAAATTTTTGTAGAGCATTTAAACCGCGTAAAAACCCTTACCGATGGGTACGGTTTGAAGATCATGATGTGGAGTGATATGTTCTTCCGTCTGACTTCCGAAGACAAAAAACTGCCGCCGGAGATTTTGCGGCAAGTTCCTGAGGGCGTAGAGCTGGTCTACTGGGCCTATCAGGAGAAGGAACAAAAACATTACGATGAAAATATTGCTGCGCACAAGCAGTTTTTGAATAATAAGACCGCCTATGCAGGTGCGGTGTGGACTTGTACCGGCTATGCCCCCAATTTGCGGCTGAGTTTGGATGCCGCGGATGCGGCGATGCACAGTGTGCGGGAAAACGGCATTGAAACCGTACTTGTAACCATGTGGGGCGACGATGGCAAGGATTGCTCCTATTTTGCCGGTCTTTCCGGCTTATTTGCGGCGGCGCAAATGGCAAACGGCAATTTTGACCGACAGGATATTGCAGAAAAATTCCAAGATCTGTTTGGCTATGGCTTTGATGAATTTATGAATTTGGAGCTTGCCAATATTACGGCGGAGGAGGAGAGCCACCTCCACAATCCCAGCAAATATCTCTTGTTCAATGACCCGTTGCTGGGGCTTTTTGACTATACCGTACACGATGCATTAAAAGCCCGCTATGCGGCCGCGGTCAAGACGGTGCAATCTTCTGTAAACGGCAGGGAATATGATTACTTGTTCGATTTTCAGGCAAAGCTTTTGACCCTTTTGACCAGGAAGTGCGATTTGGGTCTGCGTTTGCGCAAAGCATATCAGGCCGATGACAAAAAAACACTGGAAATGCTCCTGGAGGAAGAATTTTTACCGATGACACAGGAAACACGGGATGTATACGAAGCTTTCCGTACCCTGTGGTATCGGGAGAATAAATCCATCGGATTTGAATTGCAGGAGATGCGCTTTGGCGCACTGATGCTGCGCAACGAAAGCTGTGCCCGGATGCTCAGAGAGTACCTGACAGGCCTGCGCAAAAGCGTTGAGGAGCTGGAAGAGCCAATACTTCCCGGTCATTACGGAATGGAAGGTAAGGCAGAGACCTTCAATTCCTATTTGCAAACCATTTCTGCCAATTCAAACGCTTTTTAAGGAGCAAATGATCATGATCATCCATTCCTATATTAAAGAATTTGAAAAATTAGGCTTTGGTATGTTTGTCCATTTCGGCGCGTATTCCGTATACGGCCACGGTGAGTGGGCAAAGGCCTGCCTGAACATCAGCGACGAAACCTATGAAAGCTATGTAAAGCAGCTTTGTCCCAAAGAGAACTGGGCACAGGAGCTGGCGCAGGCGGCCGCATCCGCAGGATGTAAGTACATCACCCTGACCACACGGCATCACGATGGCTTTTCGCTGTATGATACCTGCGGGCTGAATCAATATGATGCCCCCCACATCTGCGGCAGAGACCTGGTGCGGGAATATGTGGACGCCTGTCGGGCGTATGGACTGATCCCGTTTTTCTATCATACCCTTTTGGATTGGCACGAGCCGTCCTATAAGGAAAACTTTCAGGAATATTTGGTGTATCTTCGTAAAAGTGTGGAACTGCTTTGCAGGAACTACGGCACCATCGGCGGCATTTGGTTTGACGGCACATGGGACAGACCCAATGACGATTGGGAAGAAGACGCCCTGTACGGAATGATCCGGTCTTATCAGCCCAATGCAATGATCATCAACAATACAGGCCTTTCTGCGCAAGGCGCTTTGGGACATCCGGAGCTGGACAGCGTCACCTTTGAACGGGGCAAGCCCCAGCCGATGAATATGGAAGGTGCGCCCAAGTATATTGCCAGTGAGATGTGCCAGGTCTTTAACGACCATTGGGGCTATGCGAAAGAGGACCTGAACTACAAGTCCCCGGCGGATATGATTCGGGATCTGGCAGTCTGCCGACGCTGTGGCTCCAACTTGCTGATGAATGTTGGACCTACAGAGGACGGCTCCATCCGTCTGATCGATCGGGCAATGCTGGAAGTGATGGGACAGTGGGCAAACATCTTTGCTGAGGCCATCTATGAGCCCCGTCCGTCGGGAATTACAGTTGAAAACAAGGATTGCGATTTTATTTTGCAAAAGGATCAGGTATATTATCTGTTTTGCTGTGACCTGCCTATGGTTGCAGATGCCAACGTGGCATTGGTGCAAAGCGCCGATTATACAGATGTATTTACCCTGGATCGGGAGATTACCGAAATTACTTGGTTGGATAACGGTGGATCTTTGCGCTTTGAGCAGGAAGGCAATCGGGTGTGCGTGCACACAGAGCCCTTCTGCTACGGAAGAAATCTGGTGATTCGTGTGGCAAGGATTCAGACAAAATAATGTTGCCTAAAGGATACAAGAGCTATGCTGCAAAAGGTGAATGAACTTATAAAGCGGTTGGAAACCGTGGAAAATCAATATAAGCCTATTCCGTTTTGGTCTTGGAACGGCAAATTGGAAAAAGAAGAGCTGATACGTCAGATTCGATGGATGCGAGAAACCAATAATGGCGGTTTCTTTATGCACGCCCGCAGCGGTCTGAAGACCCGGTATCTTTCCGATGAATGGATGCAGTGCATTGAATCCTGCGCAGAGGAAGCGGGGGATATGCAGGCCTGGGTCTATGATGAAAACGGCTGGCCCAGCGGCTTTGCCGGCGGAAAGCTTTTGGAAAACGCAGAGGATCGGGATCGGTATTTGAGCCATTGGGTGGGCGGTTTTGATCCCACTGCCACAGTGAGCTATTACATAGATAACGGTGCATTGGTGCGCACGAAAGCACCCGTACCGGGGAAGACCCATTTGAATGTAACCGTACATTCTGCGGCATCAACGGCGGATGTTCTGAATCCTGCTGTGACGGATAAATTCCTGAAGCTGACCCACGAAGCCTATAAAGCCCGGTTTGGGGAGAGTCTATCCCAAAAAATTACAGGCTTTTTTACTGATGAGCCCCAGTATCAGCGGTGGCATACACCCTATACCACTATGGTTGCAGACTATTTTCGGGAGCACTACGGTCAGGATATTTTTGACCATATTGGCCTGCTGTTTGTAGAGGCCAATGGCTACCGCACCTTCCGTTACCGCTATTGGAGCGCAATGCAGCAGCTGATGCTGAATAACTTCAGTAAAAAGGTTTATGACTGGTGCGAAAAAAATGGCGTCAAGCTGACCGGCCACTACGTGGAAGAGATCTCCATGGGCTATCAGATCATGTGCTGTGCCGGTGTAATGCCTTTTTATGAATATGAGCATATTCCGGGCATTGACTGGCTGGGACGGGAGACAGACCACGAACTGTCCCCACGGCAGGTCGGCAGTGCCGCCTGTCAGTTGGGCAAACAGCAGGTGATCACGGAGGCATTTGGCTGCTGCGGCCACGAGGTGACCCCTCGGGATCTTCGCCGCATTTTAGGCTTCCAGTATGTAAACGGCGTCAATCTTCTGTGCCACCATTTGATCCCCTATGTGGAAAACGGTCATTGCAAGCGGGATCATCCCGCCCACTATTCTCCCAAGAACCCTTGGGTCAAGGAATCCTTTGCGGAATTTAATCTGTATGTTTCCCGTCTGAGCAAATTGCTGGCCTGCAGCAAGGAGCCGGTCAATGTGGCGCTTTTGCACCCCATCCGAAGCGGATATTTCGACTACAAGCGGGATTTGGGGCCGGGCAACGAGTTTGGGATCGGTCAGCAGGAGGAAGCATTCCGTCGGGATTGTCGGATGTTCTCCGCAAATTGTGTGGCGTACCATTTCATTGATGAAACACTGCTTGCAAAGCACGGTTTTGTGGAGGGCAATAAGATCGGCTGCGGAAAATGCAGCTACGATTATTTGGTGTTGCCCCATATTTTGACCATGGATGCTTCCACAGAAAAAATGCTCCGTCAGTATGTGGCCGGCGGCGGAAAGCTTCTCATTTTAGGGCAAGCTCCCAGCTATCTGGAGGGAGAGCCCTATCACTACGATTATCTCAAGTCCAACTGCAGCTTTAACGATATTGTGGCCGCCCAGCCGGTGAAGGTCAGCGGCAGTGACCACAGGCTGTACTGCAGCTATCGCACATACGGGGATATGAACCTGCTGATGGTGCAAAACGCAGATGGGGAGCATGCCTACACCCAAACATTCCGCTTGGGGGATGAGATCCGCTCCTTTATGAAGCTCAACCTGGACGATCTGTCTGTGACACAGGTACCGCTGACGGTGAAGGCAGAAGCGGGAGAGACCTTACTGCTGATCCCCAGCACAGAGCCGGTTGCACACCCGCAGGCGTATAAGGAAGCCTGCTTTGCTTTGCGTCAGGCAGATGTGTGTTTTTCAGATAATTATATGACCTTAGATATGGTGCGCTATTCCTTCGACGGTGCCCATTATTCCCATCCCTATCCCTGCCGCGGTCTGTTCCAAAAGCTGCTTTGGGAGCGCTATGAAGGCGATCTGTACTTAAAATACGACTTTACAGTGTGTCAGCTGCCGGAGCAGATGTCACTGCTGGCAGAAACCTGTTCTGTGGGCGAGCAATGGTTTAACGGAAAACCGTTGACTGTTACCCCCAAGGGAAGACCTACAGATCATACCTGGCAAGCCGATATTACGGATATGATTCGCCTGGGTGAAAACGACTATACGGTAAAAATACACTGGCATCAAAACGAGCAGGTTTACTATGCCCTCTTTGGCGAAAATGTTACCGAAAGCCTGAAAAACTGCATCGTTTACGACTCGGATCTGGAGGCAGTGTACCTCAGCGGTAAATTCGGTGTATATTCTGATAAACCCTATACTGACGATGGGAAATACGTCTTCGGAGAGGATTTCTACATCGGAAAAGCACCCCAAAAGGTGACAGAGCCCATAAAAGACGGCTTCCCGTTCTTCCGTGGAAAACTGTCCGTCTGCCAAAAGGTAATTTTTGCAGAAGATGTGACCCACCTGCGCCTGAACGGTACCTACCAGTCTGCAGAAGTCCACATCAACGGACAGTATGCGGGGAAACTGCTGTTTGATCGGGTGCTGGACATTCGTCCTTACAAAAAAGATGTTGAAAACGAGATTACAGTGAATTATATTATCAGCAACCGCAATCTGTTGGGGCCGCATCACTATATAGACAAATCTAGCAGATGTTCCGTAGGTCCCTATGTTTGGGAACTGACAAACGATTGGGTAAAGGATGAAAAAACCGGTTACCGCAGCAGCTATGAGCTTCTAAAGCTGTGTGCGGACATTGCGAATTAAAAATGGACCGAGAAGCAGAGAGGATGACAGATTTTGAATGTGTTAAGTGTTGGTGTGATTGGCTGCGGCTTGCGTGTCAGGGCAATGCTGCCTTTGATCCTGCAAAATGCCCGAGGCATTCCTGCCCGACTGGCAGCCGTATGCGATGTAAAGGAAAAAGAAACACTGATCGATGAACTGAAAAAAATCGATATCGACTGTACAAACACCCGATTTTATACGGATGCGGAGGAAATGCTCAGCCGGGAACGGCTGGACGGCGTGATGATCGGCACCCGTTGCTCTCTGCATACAAAATATGCGGTTCAGGTACTGGAAAAGGGGATTCCTCTGTTTTTGGAAAAGCCTGTGGCAACTACACAGTCCGACTGGGAATTGCTGAAAAAGGCCTATGAAAATGGGGACAGTGAAGTAGTGGTTTCTTTCCCGTTACGCATTACTGCCATGGTTCAGGAAGTCAAAAAAATGGTAGAGCAGCTGGAGATTGGACCCATCCAGCACGTGGCGGCCTTTAACTATCCAACCTACGGCGGTGACTACTACCATAACTGGTATCGGGATGAACGCGAAACAGGCGGTTTGTTCCTGCAAAAAGCCACCCACGATTTGGATTATATCAACCATATTTTAGACCTAAGACCTGTAGAGCTGTGTGCAATGACCTCCAAGCAGGTGATGAAGGGCGATAAGCCTGCAGGCCTGAAGTGTGAAGATTGCCCGGAAAAGCTGACCTGTCCGGAAGGACCCCAGCAGACCTTGAGCCGCGGGGACTATATCCACGGTGACTATTGCTGCTATGCAGAAGACACCGGCAACGAGGACAGCGGCACAGTCATTGTCCGCTATGAAACCGGTATGCACGTGGTATATACCCAAAATTTCTTTGTGCGCAATCCGCACGCAGGTAAGCGTGGCGCGATCCTTGCCGGTGAAGGCGGCACACTGGAGTTTGACTGGAATACCAGTGAAATCGTCGTGCGCAAACACTATACACCCGGTGAAATACGTTACAAAGTGGAAACCACCGGCAATCACGGTGGCGGTGACAAAAAACTTGCCGAAAACTTTATCGGCGTAATGCAGGGAACGGAAAAATCCAAAACCCCTTTAGAGCAGGGCCTGCTGAGTGCTTATATGTGCCTGAAAGCAAAGGAATCTGCCTGTAAGCATTGTTTTGTTCCGTTGGATTATTATGGCAAATGAAAGAGAGTGAATGATTATGTCTGAAATATTGGAAATTGTGATGGTCGTTAGCTTTGGTGCTTCCTGGCCGCTGAATGTGATGAAATCCTATAAGGCCCGCACGGCGAAGGGAAAGAGTCTTTCTTTTCTGTGCCTGATCTTCTTTGGCTATATTGCAGGCATTGCATCCAAGCTGATGAATAAGGCGTATATGGAAGCATTTTCGGAAAAATGGTATGTGCTGTTTTTCTATGTGCTGAATCTTCTGATGGTCGGAACGGATATTGTGCTTTATTTCAGAAATAAAGCATTGGACAAGAAAGGAGAAGCGTAATGATTAAGAAAGCAGATATTGTGTACAACAACTACGGGCAGATGTTGGATGTTTACCTGCCGGAGGGAAAGGTCAATGCGGTGTTTTTGTACATCCACGGCGGCGGCATCGAGGCAGGCTGTAAAAACGACGGCAATTACTTTGCCGCAGTGCTTGCGCAGCAGGGCATCAGCACCGTAAGTATCAACTACCGACTCTACCCGGATGCAAAATTCCCGGAATTTGTGGAGGATTGCGCCGATGCAGTGGCCTGGGTGTTCCGGAACAAGGAACTCTTTGGCGGCTGTGACAAGATCTTTGTGGGTGGCTCTTCCGCCGGCGGCTATCTTTCTATGATGCTCTGCTTTGACAAGCGGTATCTGGAAAAGCACGGGATCCGCCCGATGGATATTAGCGGCTTTGTACACGATTCCGGTCAGCCTACGGCCCATTTTAATGTGCTGCGGGAAAAGGGGATGGATGTCAGAAGAGTGGTCGTCGATGAAACTGCACCGCTGTATTTTGTAGGCATAGATCAGGAATATCCCCCGATGCTTCTGATCGTTGCGGATCAGGATATGGAAAATCGCTATGAGCAGACGGTGCTGGTGCGCTCTACCATGGATCACTTTGGATACGATCTGAGCAAGGTGGAGCTGAAAATAATGCACGGCAGACATTGCGCCCACGTCAGCGCGGATAACGAACAGGGCGAGAATGTGTTGGGCACCATCGTACGGGATTTTATTTTGAAAGAGATTTAAAAATCAGTGAAAAGCCCGATAAGATCAGATCACAGTAACTACAAGGAGGACACATTATGAAATTTTCAAACAAGAAAACCATACGGACGCATATATGCCTTGTGCTGGTGGCGTTCCTGCTTTTGAGCATGGTTCCCTTTGGTGCCCTTGCAGCTACGCAGGAAGTATCCGTCACGGGTATCAGTGCTTATAACTTCCGCGGCAATGACTGGTTCATTATTTTGGATGTAGATCAGGCGGATTTTGAATTGACCGGTGTATCCGGATTAAAGGCACCTATGGACAGCACCACAGCGCAGATCTGGTTCCAAAGCAACAGCGCTATGGGCGTGGATGCCGGTAAGGTTTCCTTTACACTGGCAGCGGACAAAGCGGAGCACACTGTGACCTTTTCTGCCGGAACGGTATTAGGTGCGTATACACTGAAGGAAGACTTTGTATTCTGCACCCATGCCGATGGCAGTGTCACCGTGGGCAAAGCGGCAGAGCCTCCGGTGGAAGATGAATCCGCATTCCAAATTACGGACATTGTGGCATATAATTATCGCAGCACCATCGGCGACTGGTATCTCATTTTACAAACAAATCAGCCTGCTTTGCGCCTGGATGCGGTGGCATCCCTGAGAAATTTGGGCGTCACTTCCGACGGTGCGGCTGTGGGCGGCTGGTTCCAGATCAACACGGATAATCCCGGCCAGTTGGCATTTGATGTTGACATTGATAAAAGTGAACATACAGTGGTTTTGCCTGCCGGTTTGGAGCTGGGTGGCTACACCTTGGCTAAGGATTTTGTGTTCTGCACCCACGCAGACGGCAGTGTGACGGTAGAGGAAGTGGAAGAGCCTCCTGTGGAGGATGAATCCACACTCTGGATCACGGGTATCAGTGCCTATAACTTCCGCGGCAGCGATTGGTACGTCATTTTGCAAACCGATCGCCCCGATTTTTGCCTGGATGCGGTGGCATCCCTGAGAAATTTGGGCGTTACTTCCGATGGCGCGGCTGTGGGCGGCTGGTTCCAGATCACCACGGATAATCCCGGCCAATTGGAATTCAGTCTTTCTGTAGATAAAAATGCACACACGATCCGGCTGCCTGCCGGTTTGGAGCTGGGTGGCTACACCTTGGCGGAAGATTTTATCTTCTACACCGATGCGAACGGCCATATAACAGAGGATAAACCACCGGAGAGCACAGATCCTACAGAACCTCCGACGACAGAGCCCACAGAGCCCACAGAACCTACAGAGCCCACAGAGCCCCCGACGATGGAACCGGATTCCTACGAGTTTTCCATCACCGGGGTAGCATCCGGTGTATACCGCAGTGCCAACAATGACTGGTATATTATCTTAAACACCGCTGATTCGGCTTTTGAGCTGGGAACAACTGTTGGCTGGGTTGCGCTGTTAACGGAAGGCGGTGCCA
>JAGASJ010000056.1 GCA_017621795.1 Oscillospiraceae bacterium
AAGCACCTTGAAGAAAGCCCTTGACTACATTACCAACCCGGCAAAGACAGACGATAAACTGTATGTGTCCTCTTTCGGCTGCGCGGTGGAAACCGCAGACATTGAGTTTGAGAAAACGCGGCTGCGGGCAATGAATAAGGGGAATAACCTTGCCCATCACCTGATACAGGCATTTGAACCGGGCGAGGTTACGCCGGAAGCAGCCCATGAGATCGGGCGGCAGCTTGCCGACAGCATCCTTGGCGGTAAATATGAATATGTGCTGACTACCCATATTGACAAAGGCCATGTGCATAACCACATTATTTTCTGTGCCGTGGATTTTGCAGAGCATAAGAAGTATATCTCCAATCGGAAAAGCTATGGCTTTATCCGCAGAACGAGTGACAGACTGTGCAAGGAAAACGGATTGTCCGTTGTGATCCCCGGCGCGGATCGCGGCAAGCATTATGCAGAATGGGATGCCCAGCGCAAGGGAACAAGCTACAAGGCAAAGCTGAAAATCGCCATTGATAAGCTCATACCTGTGTCTGCCGATCTGGACGATCTGCTGCGGCGGCTGGAAGCCGAGGGCTATGAGATCAGGCGCGGCAAATATATTTCATTCCGCGCACCCGGACAGGAACGCTTCACCCGCTGTAAGACGCTTGGAGAAAGCTACACAGAGGAAGCCTTAGCCGAGCGCATCAAGGGCAAAATCATTACCAAAGAGCCAAAGCCGGAACGCAAAGGAGTGTCGCTGCTCATAGATATTGAAAACTGTATTAAGGCGCAGCAGTCGGCGGGCTATGAGCGTTGGGCAAAGATTGAAAATCTGAAACGCGCCGCCCGGACAATGGTATTTCTTGATCAGAACGGGATTGCCAGGTACACGGATTTGCAGCAGAAAATCGCAGAGCTGCAGGACGGGCAGGAACAGACCGCCGCAGCCCTCAAAGCAGCGGAAAGCCGTTTGTCCGATATGGCGCTGCTGATCAAGCATATTGAAACATACAGGGAGCTAAGGCCGCTGTACGATGAGTACAGGAAATCCCGCGACAAGGAAAAATATCTGCGCGGGCATGAAAGTGAAATCATCCTCTTTGAAGCAGCGGCAAAGGCACTGAAAACGGCAGGCGTGTCCGGTAAGCTCCCTGATTCCGCCAAGCTCAAAGCAGACTATAAGCGGCTTGCTGCCGAAAAGGACAGGCTGTATTCCGAATACGGAAAGCTGAAAAAGCAGCTTCGGGAATACGATGCCGTCAAGCAGAATGTGGACAGCATTTTGTCCCCTGTTCAGCAGCGGGAACAGGAAAAAATGTTGTAGAAATATTGATATTCACACATATATTTATATATAATAAATGTGTGATAATGTTTCGATTGGGGGTGTGCGTTTGGACGCAAAAGAAACCATTAAGGCGCTTTTGGAAGCGTCTGAGGACGGAACGATTACTGCCGAACAGGTAACACAGGCAGGACTGCACCGCAGCGTATTGCAGGAGCTTGTAAAAAGCGGTGAGCTGTACCGCTTCGGACGCGGGTTGTATGTACGCAGTGGGATATGGGAAGATGAACTGTATCTGTTGCAGCGGAAATACGGACGCGGGATCTATTCTATGGAAACCGCTCTTTACTTGCACGGATATTCAGACCGTGCCCCAGCGCAGTACACCATGACTTTTCCAAAGGGCTATAACACCCCGTCACTGAAACAGGAAAATGTCACGATCAAATGGGTACAGCAGTTAAACTATCCTCTCGGCATTATTGAGATCCCCTCGCCCTGCGGCAATCCTATTCGCGTATATGACCTTGAAAGAACGCTTTGCGATCTGCTGCGCGGCAGCGGCGGCGACATTCAAATCATCAATCCGGCAATGAAGCGGTATGTGGTTTCCAAAGAACGGGACATTCACAAACTTTTGCAGTATGCACAGCAGTTAAGAGTACAGCCAAAGGTACAACGGTATCTGGAAATTCTGCTGTGATGCAATTGAAAAAAAGGAGGCGTATGTATGGGTTATCTGGCAGCGCAGGGCGCAATTTTGGCAATCGGCATTGTGATCGGGTTGATCTGCTCGGTCATCGGGCTTTTCTTCGGACATATCATTTTGTTTGACAGCATTGCCCTCGGCATTGTTGCCGGGGTGTGCTGCAACTCCTTTACTCCCATTCATCCGGCGCTCTGCCTTGTGATCGGGATTGCGGTATTTTTGCTGCTGTTATGGCTGCAACGTACCAGTGTCGGTTTCTGGGTGATCGGTGGACTGCTCACGCTGGTTTATGCGGCGGCAGCCGGGCTGCTGGCGTGTTTGCTTACAGAAAAAGATCTTGTTTGGGGCTGGGTGACTTTCGGCATCGTGTTCCTCGTGATCGGCGGGCTGCACCTTCACGCAAGGGACAACTGAAAATTCCAGTCGGTGACTCAATAATCTGAAAACGGGCATAATAGAAAGGATACACACTATGAATGAGATAGCGAAGTATGGCGATATGATCAATGAAATCAAAGAGGTTTTGCAGTCTGCGCGGCAGAACGTGGCGCAGCAGGTAAACACAGAGCTTTTAACTACTTACTGGAACATCGGGCGTATTATCGTAGAGCATGAGCAGCAAAGCAGGGAACGTGCTGAATACGGACAGCAGACATTAAAAGAACTGTCCAGAGTGCTGACAAAGGAATTTGGCAAGGGATTTTCCCGTTCCAATCTGCAAAATATGAGGGCGTTTTACCTCACCTATCAAAAATGCCAGACACCATCTGGCAAATTGAGCTGGTCGCACTATTGTGAACTGCTTTCCATATCCGACGCAGATAAAAGAAAAGCAGTATCCGTAATGCCGAGTACTACGACATGATTGGAGTACAGGACAGGCTTTATGCGGAAAGTGCAAAAGGAAGAGTATTTACAGATTTAATCAGTATTATATGTTCTGATGCCAATATTAAAATGGCTTATCGTAACCTCAAGGGTAATGATGGAAGCAATACACCAGGTGTGGATGGAATGACATTTGAGAATCTGAGTGGTATTTCAGAAATGGAATTGATAGCTAAGGTAAAAGGGAAAATACTTAACTACCAGCCTAAAGCAGTAAGACGAGTATATATCCCAAAACCAAACGGAAAGAAAAGACCATTGGGAATACCTACAGTGATAGATAGAATAGTTCAACAAAGTGTTTTGCAGATATTAGAACCGATATGTGAAGCAAAGTTTTATGATAAAAGTTACGGTTTCAGACCAAATCGAAATACAAAAAATGCCGTGGCTATGTGCTATAAATATGCACAAAGAGATGGTTTGTGATACTGTTCCAGTCCATCCGTCATAAGTATTCCATTGAAATCCTTGTAGTACTCCTTTGGATGGTCACTGTGTCTTGTTTTTTGATATTCATACACAATGATTTTAGGAACAGGGCTGAGTTCTCCGGTCAGAT
>JAGASJ010000057.1 GCA_017621795.1 Oscillospiraceae bacterium
AGAGCATCAGCGCGAGGGTTACATTCCCATGAAGGATGTAGCGGAACGTCAGGATATCTCACTAAAATACTTGGAAAAGATCCTGCCTGTGCTGGTCAAGAACGGCATTGTAGAGGGACTGCAAGGTAAGACCGGCGGCTACCGCTTAAGCCGCAAACCGGAGGAATACACCCTCGGTGAGATCCTGCGGCTGACGGAAGGATCACTGGCCCCGGTGGCCTGCCTGGAATGCGGTGCGGCTCCCTGCGACAAAACCGCTGACTGCCGGACGCTCCCAGTCTGGACGGAGCTTGATCGGAGAATCAACGAGTACTTAAACAGCGTTACCGTAGCCGATCTGCTGCGATCCAATCCAAATGCTTTCTCTATATCATAAAACTTGGAACCCAGTTCAGTCTTGTACTGAACTGGGTTTTATCATCTGCTATTGACATTCCTTTTTTTTGGTGTTAAAATATCAAACGATATATAACAATAGATATATTATGGAGGTGTCCTATGCCGCCCAAGGTTAGAATCTCAAAAGAGGATATTGTCACTGCTGCTGTCGCCCTTGTCCGAAAGGACGGTGTTCAGGCAATCAACGCAAGAAACATTGCCTCAGCCCTGAATTGCTCCACACAGCCTGTCTTCTCTAATTTTGCCACAATGGACGATCTTCGCAATGCCGTAGTGGAGGCTGCTGATGCTTTGTACCGGGAGTATATGCAGCGCGAGACGGAAAGCGGCGCATATCCGCCCTATAAAGCAAGCGGTATGGCCTACATCCGCTTTGCCAAGGAGGAGAAGGAACTGTTCAAACTCCTATATATGCGTGACCGTTCCGCTGAAAATATCCCGGAGCAGACCGATACAGGGGATCAGATGGAAGCTATGGTGCGTGGAAACACGGGTTTGGATGGCTCCGATGCTAAGCTTTTCCATCTGGAAATGTGGGCATATGTTCACGGAATCGCAGCCATGTTTGCCACGGGCTATTTAGATCTTGACTGGGATCTTGTAAGCAAAATGCTCACGGATGCGTATCAAGGTCTTAGAAAACAGTATGGAATGGAGTGATCATAAATGGATGCCATCAGGATTGAAGGCTTGACTAAGAAATACAAAGATGTAGTCGCAGTGGACAATTTGTCTCTCACCGTAAAAAGCGGCGAGTTGTTTTCCTTATTGGGAGTTAATGGAGCAGGAAAAACCACCACAATCAAAATGCTCTCCTGCCTGACTGTCCCCACAAGCGGCGATGCCTTTCTGCAAGGGAAAAGCATCAAAGCAGACACCGCAGCTGTAAAATCCCTCATCGCTGTATCTCCTCAGGAAACCGCTGTGGCCCCCGGACTTTCTGTCCGGGAAAATCTGGCGCTGATGTGTGGCGTTCACGGTTTTTCCAAGGAAAAGCGGGAAAAGAAGACCACGGAGTTGTCTGAAATGCTCGGACTGAACGAAGTGCTCAATAAAAAGGCCGGAAAGCTCTCCGGTGGATGGCAGCGCAGGCTGAGCATCGC
>JAGASJ010000017.1 GCA_017621795.1 Oscillospiraceae bacterium
TATGCAGGAATAAGTTGAGCAAGAAGTTTTCATTTACGCTTGAACCAATAAAAAATAATTAATAAATAACTAACTAAAATTTATGGATTTAATTCTGGTTGCAGTAATTTCGTTGGGAGCGATTGGCTTGATTGCCGCGGTGATCTTGTATGCCGCTTCTAAGAAGTTTGCTGTGTATGAAGACCCGCGGATTGCCAAGGTGAGCGAAGTGCTTCCTCAGGCAAATTGCGGTGGATGTGGTTATCCCGGTTGCTCCGGTTTTGCCGGTGCCTGTGTGAAGGCTGCCGATGCTGGTTCGCTGGAGGGTAAGTTATGTCCGGTTGGTGGTGCTCCGGTAATGGAAAAAGTAGCTGCCATTTTGGGATTGGAGGCCGTTGCTGCTGAACCGAAAGTTGCGGTGGTAAGATGTAACGGTAGTTGTGAAAATCGCCCTCGTACTGCACAGTATGACGGAGCCAAGTCGTGTGCTATCGCTCATGCTACTTCAGGTGGTGAAACGGGTTGTACATTTGGTTGTCTGGGTTGCGGTGATTGTGTGGAAGTGTGTCAGTTTGATGCTATTCACATGAATCCTGAGACCGGTCTTCCGGAAGTGGACGAAGAAAAATGTACGGCTTGTGGGGCTTGTAGCAAAGCTTGTCCGCGCAAGATCATTGAAATTCGTCCGAAAGGAAAGAACAACCGCCGCGTTGTGGTGATGTGTGTGAACAAGGATAAGGGAGCTGTTGCCAATAAGGCTTGTAAGGCTAGTTGTATCGGTTGCGGTAAGTGTGTGAAAGTTTGTCCGTTCGAAGCCATCACGTTGGAGAACAATCTGGCATACATTGATCCGGCCAAGTGTAAGTCTTGCCGCAAGTGTGAATCGGAATGCCCGAAAGGAGCTATCCAGGCTATCAATTTCCCGCCGCGCAAACCGAAAGTGGAAGCACCGGCTGGTGAGGCTGCTGCAAAACCTGCTGCAAAAGCAGAGGCTTCAAAGGTGGAAACTCCGAAAGTGGAAGCGGTGAAAACTGAGACTCCGAAGGCAGAAGCATAATCAAAATTCAAAGTAAGTAAAAATTAAAAAGATATAACAGTGAAGACATTTAGAATTGGTGGAGTACATCCAGCAGAAAATAAATTGTCAGCAGGCAAAGCCATTGAACCCCTTGCACTTCCTAAGCAGGCGGTATTTCCTTTGTCACAGCATATTGGTGCTCCTGCTACTGCCATCGTGAAAAAAGGCGATGTGGTGAAGGTAGGTACGAAGATTGCTGAGGCGGGTGGCTTTGTTTCAGCAGCCATCTTCTCGTCTGTATCCGGTAAAGTGAACAAGGTGGATGCCGTGATCGATGCAAGCGGTTACCGCAAGCCGGCTATCTTTATCGATGTGGATGGTGACGAATGGGAAGAATCAATAGACCGCAGTTCGACATTGGTGAAAGAGTGTGCTCTCACTCCCGAAGAAATCGTTGCAAAAGTGAAAAATGCAGGTGTAGTAGGTATGGGCGGTGCTTGTTTCCCTACTCATGTGAAACTTTCTCCTCCTCCGGGCTGCAAGGCGGAATGTGTCATCATCAACGCCGTGGAGTGTGAACCTTACCTGACAGCCGACCATCGTTTGATGTTGGAAAAGGCGGACGAAGTGCTGGTGGGGGTGAGCATCCTGATGAAGGCTGCAAAAGTAACCAAGGGATACATCGGTATTGAGAATAACAAGCCGGATGCTATCAAGCTGATGACTGAGAAGGCGTCTCAATATCCCGGTATCGAAGTGGTTCCTTTGCAAGTGAAATATCCGCAAGGTGGTGAAAAGCAACTGATTGATGCTGTAATCAGCCGTCAGGTTCCTGCTCCTCCCGCCATTCCTATCAATGTAGGTGCGGTGGTTCAGAATGTGGGTACTGCATTTGCCGTTTATGAAGCCGTGCAGAAAAACAAGCCTTTGTTTGAGCGCATCGTGACAGTTACCGGTAAGTCTGTCAAGAACCCGTCCAACTTCCTCACCCGTATGGGTACTCCGATGAGCCAGCTGATTGATGCGGCAGGCGGTTTGCCCGAAGATACCGGAAAGGTGATCGGCGGTGGTCCGATGATGGGTAAGGCGCTGGTTAATACAGAAGTCCCTATTTGTAAAGGTAGTTCGGGTGTGCTGATTATGAATGATAAGGAAGCTGCCCGTGCCGAAGCCCAGCCCTGTATCCGCTGTGCCAAGTGCGTCAGCGTGTGTCCTATGGGACTGGAACCTTTCTTATTGGCGACACTTTCGGCTCACAAGGACTGGGAGAGAGTAGAAAAAGAAGATGTAATGTCGTGCATCGAGTGCGGTTCGTGTCAGTTTACATGTCCGTCTCATCGTTATTTGCTGGACTATATCCGTTTGGGTAAGGGCACAGTAGGCGGTATCATCCGTGCA
>JAGASJ010000058.1 GCA_017621795.1 Oscillospiraceae bacterium
GTAACCGTCAAAGCTAACGGCGTATAAAAATCATGCCCTCCCGGCCTTGGGAGGGCATGATTTCATTTTAGTGGTATTCTGCATTCATCCGGAGCACTGGCGGGCGTAAGCTGTTCCGCCCACGCCGCATCTGTCTGGCTCAGGGCAGGAGTATTCCGCAGGACCCAGAGCAGGTATTGGTACGGATCCAGTCCATTTTCTTTCGCCGTTTCAATCAGACTGTAGATCACACTGCTGGCCTGCGCACCACCAGGCGTATTGGCAAAGAGCCAATTTTTTCGCCCCATGACAAAGGGCTTTATGCTGCGCTCAGCACGGTTGTTGCTCAGTTCCAGACGGCCATCCTCCAGATAACGGATCAAGTACGGCCACTGCTCCAGCAGGTAATGGATGGCTCTGCCCATCGCGGATTTCGGCGCTGTTTTCGCCTGCATCTCATTCGCCCATGACAATAACGCGTCTAAAACAGGTTTTTCCTGTTCCAGCCGCTTCTCATACCGTTCTTCCGGCGTCAGTTCTGCAAAAGCCTCCTCCAGCTTAAATAGCCGGGAGCAATAGCATTCTCCAACCGCTGCCGGAGAGTCCTTTTGCTTCTCTTTAGGCAGCGTTTGCAGCGCCTCATCAAATTTTCGTCGTGCGTGTGCCCAGCAACCCACAACACGGATATTCTCCGGCAGCTTGTGGTAGCCTTGGTAGCCGTCCGCATGGAGCCAGCCGGAAAAGCCCTTCAGGAAGTTCTCCGCATGCTCCGCTTTCCGCGTGGACTGGTACTCATACAGGACAATGGCCTGCTCTGCACAGCCACTGGTCCGGTACAGCCACATGTAGGACTTGCTGGTTGAGGGCCGCCCCGCTTCTTTCAGCACCTGCAGGGTGGTCTCATCCGCGTGCAGCACCTGTTCTTTGCAGAGTTTCTTATGCAGAACGTTGTAGATGGGCTGTAGCCACATTTCTGAGACGTTCAGCAGCCAATTAGACATGGTCTGCCGGGAGAGCTTCAGGCCCTGGCGGTTAAACTCCTGCTCCAGCCGGTACAGCGGTGAGTACATTACGAACTTCTGTGCCGCAATATGCGCCACAGCCTCTGCGGAAGCAAAACTGCCGGGCAGCAGTGCGGGCTCTTTCGGCGTTTTCAGAATGTTGGCCTCGCCGGTCTCCAGTTCGCAGTTCTTGCAGGCGTAGGTGTAGTACACGTCCTCGCGGATCCAGAACTGGGCGGGCTTCATCTGCAGGCTCCGGTGCACTTCCTTGCCAATCTCCACCATCTGGCTGCCGCAGGCCTCACAGACCAGCTCTTCTTCGGGCAGGCGGTGTTCCACCACCTCGGTGGGCGTCCCTTCCGGGACGACCTCCAGGACATTGCCGGACTGCCGCTTGCGTTCGTGGGCTTTCACGGCGATCTGCTCCGCAGTGGCGGATTTCGTTCCATACGCATAGGCCTCGGCTTCGTTGAGTGTAAGCCCCAATTGGTCCATGAGGTCTTCCTGAATTCGTTCGGAAGAAGATCCAAACTGCCGTTTTTTCGCAAGCCCAAGCTGCTCCAGAAGCCATTGGTTCTGGAGCTTTAATTCTTCATATTCAGCCCGTGAAATAGTCACGGTTTCAGCCTGTTTTTCGGCAGTCTTCTTCTCGTTTTCCATAAGATCATTATAGCACAAGTGACAAGAAAAAGCTAGTATTTCCAATGCTTTGAGGCAATCTTCTTCCTCTCAGAGCACAGTCAATCCCGTTACCGGACGATGCGCCTTTGGCTGCTCAATCTTTAACCCCTCCATGAGCCAGCGGTATTGCTGTGGCGTCAGTGAGCGCACCTCGGATTCGCTTCTCGGCCACTGGTACGCGCCCTGTTCCAGGCGTTTGTACAGTAGTATGAAGCCATCCTTTTCCCAGTACAGGCCCTTGATGCGGTCTCGCCGCCTCCCGCAAAACAGGAACAGTGTGTTGGTGAAGGGGTCCAGTTCAAACTGCTGTTGGACCATTCTGGCCAGACCGTCTATTCCTTTGCGCAGATCGGTGTAGCCGCAGGCGATGTAGACCTTGTCAGCCCCGGTAAAATCGTTCAGCATGTGCGGAGGAGCTCAACCAGTGTTTTCAGCTGCTCGGGGCCGCATTGCGGATAAATGTCTATGCTGATATTGTCCATACGCAGTGTAGCGGAACGTTCCGCAACATTGCAGGACACCTGTTTTGGTACTGGTAATTCCGCAAATGCAACAGCAGGCGTTTCAGGCAGTGCCTTCGTTGAACCTGCAATAGACAATAGTTCGCGTTCCCAGCGATAGTATGTGGTTGGTGTAATTCCGCGCTGCCTGCACCACTGCCTGACTGACAATCCGCTGCTTCTGCAATCCTGAATTGCTCCTGCCCATTCCTGCAGCCGTGCCTGATGCTTCAACTCTGTGGATGTCATGGCATATCCCCCTGACGTTAATAGTGGTGGAACGTTGCGAAACGTTCCACCACTATTATCCCATAGGAGTCTATACGCCGTTAGCTTTGACGGTTAC
>JAGASJ010000059.1 GCA_017621795.1 Oscillospiraceae bacterium
CCTATCTTCTCCGCAAGTTCCTTTTGTGTGATGTGGTTCCCGTTGCATAAATCGGAAATCCGCTGTCCGGGCGTTCCGGGTAAAGCCATAGATACGCACCTCCTCCGCATACTTCCATTATACAGAATGATTGCAAAAATGCAATTTCCAAAGTGTAAACTTCATCAAAATGCAATTCTCGCAATATTCCGGGAATTGCATTTTTTTCGTGTAGACTTAGGGTAGTTCATCGATGGACGGCACCTTGAAAACAGAATGACCGTCCGAAAAGGAATACCCCGGCTGGGGAAGCACCGCAAGGAGTCGGACTTCGGGACAAAATGTCCCGAAGTTGCGAGGAGCGTGCCAACGCCGGAACACGCCGCAGGAATGGGGCAGGAAACCTTTTCGGGGAGAACGGCAACGGAAAGCAAAATGGAGGGAACGCATGAGAGATAACCCCTATAAAGACTTGCCGCCGCTGGAACGCAGGCCGGACGGTTCCCTTTACCGCATGACCCCGGCGCAGAGAAAACAGGCGGCCAGCCTGATACGCCGGGAGTGCTGTTGCTGTGAGGACGGCAACTGCATTGTCCTTGACGATGGGGACACCTGCACCTGTCCGCAGACGATTTCTTTCTCGGTCTGCTGTAAGTGGTTCCGCTGGGCGGTCTTGCCGCTGGACGGGACGCTGGAAGCGGGGATTTTCCGGGATAAGGACTTGAAACGCTGTGTGGTCTGTGGCGGTGTGTTCGTCCCCAAATCCAACCGGGCAAAATACTGCCCCGGCTGTGCCGCCAGAGTTCACAGGCGGCAGAAAACAGAAAGTGAACGGAAAAGGAGGTCTGCTGTGGACAGTTAGGAGCGAAAAAAGCCTTGATTTATCAGGCTTCGCAAGCCCCAAACCGGGGCTGGTGGTATAAAGTATCGCCCGCCCCGGAAAACGGGCTTCTAACCGTCCACAAAACGCACTATGACAAATACCATCTATATCCATCAGCCGGAAAAGGCGTTCAGCTTCACCCGGCTCCCGAATTTCCTCTTTGAAGCCCCCACATTCAAGCCCTTGTCCAACGAGGCAAAGGTTCTGTACGCCTTTATCCTGCGCCGGACAGAGTTATCCCGCAAGAATGGGTGGGCGGATGATTGCGGACGGATTTATCTGTACTATCCCATCTGCGAGGTGGTTGACCTGCTCCACTGTGGGCGGCAGAAAGCGGTAAACACCCTGCGGGAACTGCAATACGCCGGGCTGGTGGAGATCCAGAAGCAGGGATGTGGAAAACCCAACCGCATTTTCCCAAAATCCTATGAAGCGGTTCCAAACACCGACTTCAAGAAATCCGGTTCTGGTACGCCGGAGGGCTGAAAACCGTACTTATGAAGTGAGGAAATCACTCCCCGGAAGTACGAAAACCGGACGGTATATAGAAATACAAAGATTAAAAAGATTTATTTATATTCTATCCATTCCAATCCTATCCGAGCTAATTTCTGCGGGATTTTCCCTGTGGAAAACCCCGGATAGGAAAGGAATGGGGAAAGGAGCAGAATGGCACAACACGCAATTTTGCGGTTTGAGAAGCACAAGGGCAACCCGGCAAGGCCGCTGGAAGCCCATCACGAAAGACAGAAAGAACAATACGCCAGCAACCCCGACATTGACACAAGCCGGAGCAAGTACAACTTTCATATCGTCAAGCCAGAGGGCAGGTACTATCATTTCATTCAAAACCGCATTGAACAGGCCGGGTGCCGAACCCGCAAGGACAGCACACGGTTTGTCGATACGCTGGTAACTGCCAGCCCGGAGTTTTTCAAGGGGAAATCCCCAAAGGAGATACAGGCGTTTTTCCAGAGGGCGGCGGACTTCCTCATTGGCCGGGTAGGACGGGAAAATATCGTGTCGGCGGTGGTACACATGGACGAGAAAACGCCCCACCTGCATTTGACCTTTGTTCCGCTGACAAAGGACAACCGCCTGTGTGCAAAGGAGATTATCGGCAACCGGGCAAACCTGACGAAGTGGCAGGACGATTTTCACGCCTATATGGTGGAGAAATATCCTGACTTGGAGCGTGGGGAGAGCGCCAGCAGGACAGGCCGGAAGCATATCCCCACCCGGCTTTTCAAACAGGCGGTTTCCCTCTCCCGGCAGGCAAGAGCCATTGAAGCCACACTGGACGGCATTAACCCGCTGAACGCCGGAAAGAAAAAAGAGGAAGCCCTCTCCATGCTGAAAAAGTGGTTCCCGCAGATGGAGAATTTCTCCGGGCAGTTGAAAAAGTACAAGGTCACAATCAATGACCTGCTGGCGGAGAATGAGAAGTTGGAAGCAAGGGCAAAGGCCAGCGAAAAAGGAAAGATGAAAGATACGATGGAACGGGCAAAGCTGAAAAGCGAACTGGACAATTTACAGCGGCTGGTTGACCGTATCCCGCCGGATATACTGGCGGAACTGAAACGTCAGCAGCGGCACACGGTAAAGGAAAGGTGATAGATATAAGCAGAAATTTTCGCCGCCTTTGTGCGGCATTGTACCTTGAAAACTGAATATGGAGGACACTGGATGGCAAAAAGTGAAAGCGATATTTTTACACCCCGAACAGGGCAGGTTATACAAGCAGAGAACGGCACGCAGTATTTTGTATGTGGGAACAACCGTATAAAAATCTCCGAACACTTCGCCGCAGGCGGGAAGCCCCTCGGTGATCTGATTGTAGATGTGGTGCGGCATACCGCAGAAAAAGCCGCTTCAACCTGATAGCCCATCATTGATAACACGCCCACGCTTATGATATAATTGCCATAGAGCAAAAGTATTGTAAGCGTGGGTTGTTTCTTTAGAAGGAGGATTTTTA
>JAGASJ010000060.1 GCA_017621795.1 Oscillospiraceae bacterium
GACTTTGAGTTCTTCTGGCTGACCTATTACGAAGGCCCCGATTCCGATACCTTCGTTCCCTATAAGCCCGCCATTCTTACCGAGAAGTTTACGGGTGACGGCTACGAGCAGGATATCTATTCCTTTGATGTAGAAAACCACAGCCTGTACATCCGCTGCCGCTACTATATGGAGTGGGAGACCTTTGATGCCGAGAAGAATGAGATCGGCGAAAAGCAGTCGAAGTTCTCCGATTGGTCGGAAAGTGCTGTCTTCGGCAAGAACGGTACGCAGATCACACCCGACGAGCCGACTACATACGCAGCTCCCATCATCTCTGATATGAAGATCGTGCTTTTCGAGGGCGACGAGAACAGCCATATCGAATACGTGCAGACCACGCCCGAATCGGTTTGGATGACAGGCGTGTACTACTTGATGAAAGAAGAAGGTCAGTTCGACGGGCTTGAAACGCAGGTCAGCATTGACGGCGGTGAATGGATCGAGTTCAGCACCGCAGATTCCTGGGGTGATTGGTGCCTCTGGAACGGCAGCCGAGGTGCCTACAATGATGATGTACCCATTGAGGAAAACTCGGGCGTCAAGCTCCGCATCCGCTTCATCGGCACCCACGGCCCTTCCGAATGGTCAAACGTGCTTGAGTTAAACGGCGGCGGCACACAGGAGAATCCCGGCGAAACGAACAAGGCACCGGAAGAAAAGCCCCCTGTGGACGAAAAGGATAAATGCTCTCTCTGCGGATTCTGCCCCGTACCGCTTGGACTGTGCATCTTCATTTGGATCGCCATTGCGATTGCGGTCATTCTTATTATCGTGATCATTATCGTGATTGCGACCAAAAAGAAGAAATGTCCGAACTGCAAGACCAAATGCGAAAAGAAAGACAAATGCTGCCCCAACTGCGGTCAGCAACTGAAATAATACGAAAGTGAGGACAACACTATGAAAAGATTTTTAGTAATTATGTTGGCAGGCTTGATGCTGTTCTCGTTTGCAGCCTGCGGTAACAACGAGACCCCGTCCGGCGGCAAAGAAAAAGATCCGATTTCAAAGGGAGATTTGGATGATCTGGACGAGGCCTTGGATAAGTTAGAACAAATGCTTCCCGATGGATGGGATGAAAACAAGTACGGTGCCTATATCTACAATGTATGGGATTCGGAATTTTTGCCGGATTGTTTCCCGGCTGCTCCGGATGGAATCAAGGTGGATCAGACTAATTTTAAGGACTATGATCACGATACCTTGAACGGTGATTACAGCGTCGGCCCCCTGATCTATGACAGCTACGAGGATTACCGGGAATACGGTGTGGGCTTCTACGCAACCCAGGAGCAACTGGATATCTTCGTGGCAGCGGTGGAGGACAAGGGCATGACCGGCGGCCAAACCGAAGACGGAGATTGGTGCATTTATGAGTATTTCGGCAACGGCTGGTTCATGGAAATCTTCGCCAATCAGATGCACAACGACCAGGAGTACAACTACTGGGTGTCTGTCAGTGCAACAGACTGCCTGTTCGATCTGCCTGCGTCCATCAGCGGCATCCCTCTGCCTCAGGTGGGCATGGTCACCTATGACCACGACAATTACTCCATCAACGATTTTACCGATGGCTATGAGGATGTGGACTTTGATCTGTCCTCTGACACTCTGCCTGACGAGCATTACGCCGCCTGGTTCAGCTACTACTGCGCCGTCAATCAGGACGCCATCGATTATGCACAGCAGTTGAAGGATCTTGGCTGGGAAGTGGAATGGGAGACCGACGGAGAGGACGGCTACCGTTGTTGCTTGAAGAAGAATGGTGTGTATGCGATTTCCAACTACTACGATTATGATTGTATGTTGGAGGTCGGATTCTCCGATATGATCGAAAACCTTTCCTATTAATTAACAGATAAGGAGGAAATAATTATGGCATTCTGTGGAAAATGTGGAACCAAGGTAGACGAG
Source organism: Oscillospiraceae bacterium (assembly GCA_017621795.1). GTDB lineage: Bacteria > Bacillota > Clostridia > Oscillospirales > Oscillospiraceae > Faecousia. The sequence goes on from JAGASJ010000060.1 coordinate 1,957, forward strand.
AGTGTAAAATTCTGCCCCTCTTGCGGAAACCCGATGGAGGCTCCCGCCCCCGAACAGCAGGCACAGACTCAGCAGAACACGGCACAGACCGATTTTTCTGCTAAGTTTGCAAATCTTAACAACACCGCCGATACGACGGCAGAGTTCGATCAGGCGGATATCGTAAGCAACAAGGCAATGGGCATCCTTGCTTACCTCGGCCCGCTGGTGTTTATCCCAATGTTTGCGGCAAAGGGATCTAAGTTTGCCCGTTTCCACGCCAATCAGGGCTTGACTCTGTTTATCGCCTGCGTTGCGTGGAGCATCGTTTACAGCATCCTTAACTGGATCATCCTTGCCATCTCCTGGAGATTGTACTTTATCAGCAGCATCATCGGCCTGTGCTCTTTGGTATTCCTGGTACTCGCCGTCCTCGGCATCGTCAATGCCGCCAACGGACGTACAAAAGAGCTTCCCGTGATCGGCAAGTTCAAGTTCTTAAAGTAAGATATAACGACATATCTCCCTTTGGGGAAAAGTTTACAATCACAAAGGTCTTAAATCCGATCATCAGACAGCAGTAAAAGATTTCCACATATATCAGCATACGCAGAATTGTATCAGAAAAAGGCAGAAAAAGTCCTATTGCTAACACAAAAGCTATGATTGTATCGATCCGATCTTCCTATCCTGCAAACCAAAGCAGGAAAATCATAAACAAATTGAAGGTCATATATTCATTTTTGTTGATCATACTTAACATTTCTCCATCCTGTAATTATTTGTTGCATATTTGGAAGATGTTGGTAGTAAACCTATATTTTGCTGCAGATGTTCTGTTATTATGGGCAGTTGGAATTACAATTTCAAATGATTATAATTAAGTATTAGAAAAGGGGGAATGCGGATGGAAAAGAAACCAGTCAGCGCGGGTATGTATTTCCAATATGTACGGCTGGCAAGGCAGGAATTTTCAAAACTACTGGAATATTATCCGGAGCTTTCCACCCTGTCAGCGAAGGAAATGGAAGTGTTTGAGCTGCTCCTGACGGATATGACGACGGCAAACATAGGGGAGCAGCTTTATATAACCCAGTCGGCAGTACATTTCCATTGCAAAAATATTTATAAAAAACTGAGTATTTCCAGCAGGCGACAGATTTTGATCCGATACAAGGAACTGCTGCTGTAGCTGATATAAAGGACGGAGGATTCATTATGAAAAAACGAATTGCGTTATTGCTGATGCTGGCAATGGTTCTGTCTGCAATGTCCATGAGTGTCTTTGCGGCAGAGGAGGAAACCGAAGAACAGATGCCCGTTACAAAACTGTATGTGGGCTCGGTCAATGCTTTAGAAACCCCTTATGGTGACGGTTGGAGCTTTGATGCAGAAAACGGTGTACTGACACTGAATAACTGCACCCTGTCGGAGAGTATGGTACACGAACAGGATTATGTGTCCGGTGAACACTCCATTGATGACGCTATGATCTATGTGGAGGGTGACCTGACCATCGAGCTCATCGGCACCAACTCTGTGGAGCGGGTCATTGAGGAGGAGCCCACGGACTATACCCAGTATTTTGCCATCTATGCAGCCGTGTACGCAACGGAGGTCAATGGTGAGTTATGGGATTACCCCAGCAAGCTGTCCTTCACCGGCACCGGCAGTCTGACCGCCGGCATTGCCATCACCGTTGATGCCTGGGACGGGGAAAACTGGAGCCTGGTAGGGGGCTGGGACGAATACCTGGAGTTCAGCGCCGCCATCGGCTGCTGGGCCAATGGCAGTGCCGATCTCTCCGGTCTGCACAGCGGCGGCTGGATGGATGTCTACGGCGGCATCCTTGGCTCAGGAGCTACTCCCTGGAATATCAAAGCCTTTGCCAATTCTCCCACCTTTGGTGATAACTGCATCGTTACCGCCTATCAGGACATTGAGGGCAATATTGAAAACGAGTCCGGCTACAACTGGAACAACAATGACGCCTGGCGTATGAAGGTGGTTACTGCAGATGCACACCTGAACAGTAAGGGGTTACTGACTCTGCTGGACTCCGGCGCAGCCTCCGGCCAGGGCTGGACATGGGAAAACAATGTACTGACACTGTCCTCTGATACCGAAGTCAAGGCGGTGGCGTTCCGTGCGGCGCTGGGCAGTGCCAAGCTGAAACTGGCAGGCAATGTGACCTTAGACTGCACCGATATGGGCTACGATTCAAACTGGAATATGATTCCCTGCATCAATGCCAACTGTGATCTGGAGATCGATGCCGGTGCATATACTCTGACTTTTACCGGTGATACCTATACCGTTCGTGGTAACTGCGCGGATATTATGATTTCCGGTGGCACAGTGGAGGAAGATCCGGAATACAGCAACGGCATTTACATTACCGGCGGTGGCTTGACCATTCAGGATGCTACCTTCCGTTCTTCCGGCGGAATTGATATAGCAGAAGGTTGGGATGCAGATTGGAATTCCGTTCCCGGCGGTGATATTTTGATTCAAAACGCATTTGTCACGCTGGATCGTCCTATCAACAGTTATGGTAATATTGTTACTGTTTTGAATTCTGATTTGACGGTTAACTGGGGCTACTCATGTATTTATGCACCAAACGGTATTTATTTGCAGGACAGCAATATTACGCTGATTGCTTCCGGCATAGCACTGGACACAAACAAAACAGTCAGCATAGACAACTGTAATCTGAACATTGTCTCTGAACAGGAAGTCATCTCCTGCGGCTATGTTTCTTACAATGATTCCAACACAGAAGCAGATCTCAGCAAGCTGAGCCTGACCAATATGAATATTACAGAGCCTGCAGGCTATCAGATTCTTGCTGTGGAAGAAAACTGGGGTGCAAAAACTGTAAAGCTGGCAAACAGCGACGGTACCCTTGCTACCAGCTTGATCGCCACCGCTGTTAATGTAAGTGAAGAATGCAGCCACAGCTACGGCGACTGGGTCATTACCACACCGGCTACCCTGCAAAGCACCGGTGAGCAGCAGAAAACCTGCACCCTTTGCGGCAATGTGATTTCCGAAGAAATTCCCTGTCTGGCAGGCAATGTGGATAGCTGGAATCTCACATTGGATGACAATTTAAGCGTGAATTTCAAAATTTCCATTGATGAAGCCATTTACGATACGGCCCAGGTTTTGATAACTGTTTGCGGAAATACAACCTGCTATGATGTAAAGGAGCTTCCCCTGAACACTGAGGATAACAGCATTATTGTTTCTTCCGTTGTCGCGGCAGCACAAATGGGTGAAACCATCACTGTGCAGATTGCAAACGGAGAAGACACCAGCGTTACCAAGACCTATTCTGTCTTACAGTATGCACAGGCGGTTTTGGCTGATGAAGCTTTGAGCAGTTATCATCCGCTCATCAAGGAAATGCTGAACTACGGTGCAATGGCGCAGGTGTATTTTGATTATGATGCAGAAAACCTCGTCAATGACGGTATCACCGATGCAGGCAAAGCTGCTGTCCCGGAAACTGCGGAGGACATGGCAATCAGCGGTAAAATCTCCGGCCTGAACCTCTACGGTACATCTCTTGTATACCGTGACCGAATCGCTGTTCGGTACTACTTTATCGGGGATGTGACCGGATTGACCTTCACCGCCAACGGCAACACATATACACCGGTTGCAAAAAACGGAATGTACTATGTAGAAATCGCGGACATTCTGCCGCAGGATTTGGAGCAGCAGATCACACTGACGGCAGCCGACATAAACGGCAACACCCTTTCCGTTACCTACGGCCCCATGAATTACATCGTTCGTATGACACAAAAGGATAATGGAAATTTAAGAAATTTGCTAAAGGCATTGTATAACTATCATTTAGCGGCCAAAGCCTGTTCTTTAACAGCATAAATCAAACCGGGGTGCCTTATTCCTTGAGGCGCCCCCCAATTTTTAAGTGCTTGGAAACATTGCAGTGAGCCGACTCATGCCGTCCCTTGCGTTCTTTGACTAAGACTTGCAAACTTCTTTGTCGCTTTTACCGACTTCGGATTGGAGTGCTTGGCGATTTCTGACGGAACGGTTCTTAAAAATTTAGGGGCAATTTTATATAGTATGATGTGTTTTGTTTTCCGCTGTTCAGCTCTTTCTTCGGAAGCTTTTTACAACGATCTCAACAAAATCCCAGACGGGCTGATCCAGCCACTTATCATAGAGGATACACATATATAATGCCTGATGCCAGTTGCGCAGAGGGATAAATCGAATACCGGGACGGTCTTCAACGCACTGGTTGGGGATGAATGCAATGCCCATACCGCTGTCCACAAGGTCCAGTGCCGCGCGTGCTGTGTCTACGGTACAAACCACTGCTTCATCTGCAGGCGCACCGGTAGTCCATTCCTTAAAGCTCCTGGCCACATCGTAGTTGAATACGACCTGCGACTCTCCAACCACCTCGCGGGGATCTATAAAATCCCTGTTTGCCAGGGGGTGGGCCAGAGGCACGGCAACGAAAAACTCTCTTTCGTACAGCTTGCGGAAATGCAGGCTTCTGTCCCGGTCGGAGGAGTCTACGATGGCCATATCCAGCTTCTCCTGACGCACCATATCCATCAGCTGCTCGGAAGAGGATTCTGTCATGTGGAAGCGGATGCGGCTGTTGCTTCGGGCATACTTAACCATTTCTCGGGCAAGAATACCGTCCAGGGTGCCGGAAACCACACCCATACGGATCACCACGGGCGCTTTACTTCGGCTGTCCCGCAGCAGCAGTGATGCGCCGTGAAGCTTGGTGATTGCTTCGTCTACCGTTTGCTGATAGAAGCGGCCTTCCTCCGTTAATCGGATATTACGCCCCACCTTTTCAAAAAGTCTTACGCCGCCCAGAGAATTTTCCAGATTGTGGATAGCACTGCTAAGTGCAGGCTGAGAGATGCCCAATCGAGCTGCGGCAGTGGTATAATGCTCTGTCTGTGCCAGAACGGAAAAATAAAGCAGATAATTGTAGTTCATAAGCAGCCTCCGTGATCTATAAGTACAGCTTATAAATAAAGTATCATAACTTTATTGTTTTTTGCAAGTAAAATCTGTAAGATTAACGAGGTTTTGCGAAAAAACAGGGTTTCCGTCGCTTATATGCGGCGGTTTTGCTGTTTATCAGGCAAGCACTGTGCTTCGCAGACAGACAAATGTGTATTCAGTAAGTAAATTGTATATATGGAGGTTCGCAATGGCACATATCAATGAGGCCGGTGTGAAGAAGATCAACGAGATCTGCGATCGTTACATCGGTGAGAAGACTCCTCTGATGATGATCCTGAGTGATATTCAGAACGAGTACGGCTACATTCCGCTGGAGGTTCAGCAGATCGTTTCCAAGAAGACCGGCATTTCCGTGGCAGAGATCTACGGTGTTGTCACCTTTTATTCCTTCTTTTCGCTGGAGCCGAAGGGTAAGTATGTTATTGGCTGCTGTCTCGGTACTGCCTGCTATGTAAAGGGCGCGCAGCAGATCATCGACAAGTTTTCTGAGATTCTGGGCATCAAGCCCGGACAGACCACTGCTGACGGCCTGTTTACCATCGACGCACTGCGTTGTATTGGCGCTTGCGGCATTGCCCCCGCGGTTACCATTAACGGCAAGGTCTATCCCAAGATGACTGTGGATGCTGTTTCCGGTGTTGTGGAAGAGTATTTGGCTAAGGAGGGCAAGTAAATGAAGAATATTGCTGAACTCGATCAAAAGATCTGCAGCTGTACCGATGCGCTGACCGCCAAAATGGACGGCAGTAACGGCAAGCGTGCTATTTTGCTCTGCGGCGGTACCGGTTGTATCTCCTCCAACTCTATGGATATCAAGGCTAAATTTGAAAGATTAGTTGAAGAGAACGGCCTGCAGGACAAGGTTACTGTCAACATCGTTGGCTGCTTTGGTTTCTGTTCCCAAGGTCCCTTTGTAAAGATTTTCCCCGAGGATACACTTTACCGTTTGGTTACGTTGGACGATGTGGATGAAATCTTCGAAAAGGATATCAAGGGCGGCGAGATCATCCAGCGTCTGCTGTATGTGGAGCCCAACTCCGGTGAGAAGGTTGCCAAGCAGGAGGACATCAACTTCTATAAAAAGCAGAAGCGCGTTGCTCTTCACGGCGGCGGTGTCATCAACCCCGAAGACATCAACGAAGCAATGGGTTACGGTGCATTCCAGGGTCTGAAGAAAGCTCTTTCCATGAAGCCCCAGGAAGTGATCGACGAGGTTTTGGCGGCAGGTCTGCGTGGCCGTGGCGGCGCAGGTTTCCCCTCCGGCCGCAAGTGGTCTTTTGCTGCTGCCAATGCTGCTGACCAGAAGTATGTGGTCTGCAACGGTGACGAAGGTGACCCCGGCGCATTTATGGACCGCTCCATTTTGGAAGGCAATCCCTATGCCGTTATTGAAGGTATGATGATCGCCGGTTACGCCATTGGCGCTACCGAAGGTTATTTCTATGTCCGTGCTGAGTATCCTATTGCAGTGAAGCGTCTGCGTAATGCGATTAAGCAGATGAATGAAGCTGGCATCCTGGGCGAAAACATTATGGGCACCGGCTTCAGCTTCCAGGCGCACATCCGCTTAGGCGCAGGCGCATTTGTCTGCGGCGAGGAAACGGCGCTGCTCAACTCTATTGAAGGTAAGCGCGGTATGCCTCGTCCTCGTCCTCCTTTCCCCGCTGTGAAGGGCCTGTGGGGCAAGCCCACCATCGTGAATAACGTGGAAACTTTGGCTTGCGTTCCCTACATTCTGCGGGAAGGTGCTGCTGAATTTGCTTCCTGCGGTACTGAAAAGTCCAAGGGCACCAAGGTGTTCGCATTGGGCGGCAAGGTCAACAATGTTGGTCTGGTTGAGATCCCCATGGGTACAACCCTGCGTGAACTGATCTATGACATCGGCGGCGGTATTCCGGATGGCAAGAAGTTCAAGGCCATTCAGACCGGCGGTCCCTCCGGCGGCTGCTTGACAGAAAAGGATTTGGATGAACCCATCGACTTTGATAACCTGGTAGCCCGTGGTTCTATGATGGGTTCCGGTGGCGCGATCGTTATGGACGAAGACAACTGTATGGTTGATGTGGCTAAATTCTATATGGAATTTATCTGCGACGAATCTTGCGGTAAGTGTTCTCCCTGCCGTATCGGCACTAAGCGTATGCTGGAGATCCTGACCCGTATCACGGAAGGCAACGGCACAATGCAGGATCTGGAGGAACTGGAAGAGCTGGGGCAGACTGTGAAGGCCAACTCCCTGTGTGCTCTGGGTCAGACCGCTGCTAACCCCATCATTTCCACGTTGACCCATTTCCGCCATGAGTACCTGGCTCACATTCAGGACAAGACCTGTCCTGCCAAGGTTTGCAAGAACCTGATGAGCTACACCATTGAACAGGACAACTGCGTTGGCTGTGGTCGCTGCGCGAAGGCTTGCCCCGCTGATGCAATTGCTAAAACGGAATATACCGCTCCCGGTAAGAAGCTGCCTTCCTACCAGATCGATCCCATGAAGTGCGTCAAGTGTGGCGCATGCATGGCGACCTGTAAGCTCAAGGCGATTGTGAAGAAGTAAGGAGGAAACGAGAAATGGTAAATATTAAGATCGAAGGCGTTTCCTATCAGGTGGAAGAGGGCCTGACCATCCTGGAAGCTGCTAAAAAGTGCGGCTACGAAATTCCCTCTTTGTGCGCGTTTAACCACGGCGAATGCAATAGTGGTTCCTGCCGTGTTTGTTTGGTGGAGGTGGTAGGCGCAAGAGGACTGGTTGCCTCCTGCGTGTACCCTGTTAATGAGGGTATGGAGATCATCATCTCCAGCCCCAAAGCGACAGAAGCCCGTCGCGCTTCCGTAGAACTTCTGCTTTCCAATCACAACATCAACTGCCAGCAGTGCGATAAAAACGGCAAGTGTGAGCTGCTGCACGTGGCCGGTATTACCGGTGCCCGTGAGGGTCGCTACCAGGGCAGTAAGACCGAGACTACCTACGACGAACTCTCTCCCGCGATCGTTCGGGATACCTCCAAGTGCATTCTGTGCGGCCGCTGTGTTGCGCGCTGCAAGAATGCCCACGGTGAGGATATGGGCATCCTGGGCTTTGAAAACCGTGGCTTCAACACCATTGTTGCGCCCGCTGAGAATCGCTCTTTCCTGAACTCTCCCTGTATTCAGTGCGGCCAGTGTGTCAGTGTTTGTCCCACCGGCGCCCTGATGGAGAAGTCTGAGATCGGAAAGGTTGATGCGGCTTTCAAGGCTGGCAAGCACGTTGTGGTGCAGACCGCCCCTGCTGTCCGCGCTGCTTTGGGCGAAGAGTTTGGAATGCCTGTCGGTACGCCTGTTACCGGCAAGATGGTTGCCGCGCTGAAGCGTTTGGGCTTCCACAAGGTTTACGATACGAACTTTGCTGCTGACCTGACCATTATGGAAGAAGGCACGGAGCTGCTGCACCGTATTCAGAACGGCGGCAAACTCCCCATGATCACTTCCTGCTCTCCCGGTTGGATCAATTACGCAGAGTACAACTACGGCGATCTGCTGCCCCATCTGTCCACCTGTAAGTCTCCCCATCAGATGCAGGGTGCTGTGATCAAGTCCTACTATGCGGAAAAGAACTGCATTGACCCCAAGGACATCTTTGTTGTGTCCATCATGCCCTGTACTGCCAAGAAGGACGAAAAGGCCCGTGACCAGCTGAAGGTCAATGGTCTTCAAGACGTGGATGCAGTGCTGACCACCAGGGAGCTTGCCAAGATGATCAAGCGTGCAGGCATTCTGTTTACCCGCCTGCCGGATGAACAGTTTGATCAGGACCTGATGGGTGAATACACCGGCGCAGGTGTGATCTTCGGTGTTACCGGCGGTGTTATGGAAGCAGCTCTGCGTACGGTCTATTTTGTGCTGACCGGCAAGGAGCATGAGGCCATCAAGTTCGAGGCTGTTCGCGGCTTTGAGGGCGTCCGTGAGGCTTCTTTGGAGCTGGGCGGTATGACCGTGAATGTGGCCATTGCCCACGGTATGAAGAATGCCAAGGTGCTGCTGGATGAGATCCGCGAGGGCAAATCCAAGTATCACTTTATCGAGATCATGGGATGCCCCGGTGGTTGTATCGCCGGCGGCGGTCAGCCCATTGTCCGTTCCTGCTTCCTTCCGGATGAAGAGGATGACATCCAGGACACCTTCCGTGCAAAGCGGGCGGCTGCTCTGTACTCTGAGGACGAGCGCCAGCAGCTGCGTCAGTCCCATAAGAATACGCAGATACAGAAATTGTACGATGAGTTCCTGGGCAAGCCCAATTCTCACAAGGCCCACGAGCTGTTGCACACTACTTATCATGCAAGAGTCGGTTACAAGTAATCGGCAACAAAACCGGCTGCGGTTATCGGTGGATCTTTTGCCCCAGTCTATCAGCTTAGAAAATGCGAAATACACAAAGTATGTCTGCATTTTCTAAGCTTCATTCCGGAACAAAATCTCTCACCGATAAAACTTGCCGGTTTGTCACCGATTACTTGACGACTAACTTTTTGCTGTGCTATCCGTTGACCCCCTTGATGGTATAGCACACCTTCCTACTGGGGGTCCCGGATTTGCCCAATCTCCGGGACTCCCATCCTTCTTTTATTTTGGTAACCGCGAATTCAATCGTCTGCGGTTACGGGCGGATCTTTTACCCCAACTTATTCGTTTTAAAAAGCGCTATGCACAAGAAATGCCTGCGTTTTATAAGGATTCATTTGGGTCAGGATTTCTCGCCGCTACCACTTGCCGATTGAATCATCAGTTATCAGGAAAGAGAGCATTGAAGATGAATGTATACGAGGTTGGCAGGCTTACAAAAATGCTTGCCGAAAACGACTATCCCGGCCGCGGCATCGTACTGGGCATTACGCCTGACGGCAAGAAGTCTGTAGCGATATATTTTATTATGGGGCGCAGTGTGAACAGCCGTAACCGTGTTTTTGCGGAAGAACCGGATGGTATCCGCACCCAGGCCCACGATCCCAAGCTGATGCAGGACCCCCATCTGATCATCTATCATCCTGTGCGGGAGATCGGTAGCGGTTTGATCGTCACCAATGGTGATCAGACAGATACGATCCGGGATTTTCTGAACAGGGGAGAGCGCTGGGAAGACGCACTGCGAACCCGTAGCTTTGAGGATGACGGACCCAACTGGACACCGAGGATCTCCGGCCTGCTCGCCAAGGACGGTAGTTATAAGCTATCCATTCTGAAGGCGGCGGATGCCAATGGCATTGGCTGTGTCCGCAATTTCTATGAGTATCCGGCCATTCCGGGACTGGGCCACTTTATTCACACCTATGTGTGCAACGGTACTCCTGTTATTCCTTCTTTTCGGGGAGAGCCGGAGCGGGTATCTATCGGCAATGACATTGATCTGTTTGCGGATATTCTTTGGGATCAGCTCAATGATGAAAACAAGATCTCCCTGTTCGTGCGTTATACCGATCTGCAGAGCGGCGAGTACGAGCAACGGATCTATAATAAAAACGAATAGGGGATCAGAGACTTATGAAAGAATTGGAATTGAAATACGGCTGCAATCCAAATCAAAAACCGGCGTATTTGGATTTGCTTGACGGTGGTGATCTGCCCTTTGAGATTTTGGGCGGTCGCCCCGGATACATCAACTTTATGGACGCCTTAAATTCCTGGCAGCTGGTCAAGGAGCTAAAGGCGGCCACCGGTATGCCCTGTGCTACTTCTTTCAAGCATGTCTCTCCCACCTCTGCAGCTGTTGGTAAGGTGCTGCCTGTGGAACTGAAGAAGGCGTGCTTTGTAGAGGATGTGGCCGGCCTGGATGCGAATCCCTTGGCTTGCGCTTATGTCCGTGCCCGTGGCACCGACCGTATGTGCTCTTTCGGTGATTGGGTAGCATTGTCTGATGTTTGCGATGAACTGACTGCATCGTTGATCGCGCCCGAGGTTTCTGACGGGGTCATCGCGCCCGGTTATACCGAAAAGGCCCTGGAGATTCTGAAGAGCAAGCGTAAGGGTACTTACAATGTGGTAAAGATCGATCCTGATTATGTGCCCAAGGAAGAGGAGATCAAGGAGGTTTTCGGCATTGCCTTCCACCAGGGGCGTAATCATTTCAAGATTGATGAAACATTGCTTAATAACATCGTCACGGAAAATAAGCAATTGCCTGAGGATGCAAAGATCGACCTGATCGTATCTCTGATTACTTTGAAGTACACCCAATCTAACTCAGTTTGCTTTGCTTATGACGGGCAGGCGATCGGTGTGGGAGCAGGTCAGCAGAGTCGTATCCACTGTACCCGTCTGGCAGGCACCAAGGCCGACACCTGGTTTTTGCGTCAGCATCCAAAGACCCTGGGTCTGAAGTTTCGCGCTGATTTGGGTCGTGCGAACCGTGACAATGTGATCGACGGCTATATCAACGGCAACGAAGAGGATGTTTGCGCCGATGGCATTTGGCAAAATTATTTTGTTGAGCAGCCTGAGCGCCTGACAGTGGGCGATAAGAAGGCCTGGCTGGCATCCCGCCGCAACGTCTGCTTGGGAAGTGACGCATTCTTTCCCTTCAGCGATAACATCAAGCGGGCTTTTGCCTCCGGTGTGAAGTACATCGCAGAGCCCGGCGGCTCCATTCGCGATGATCTGGTCATCGAAGAGTGCAACAAAAAGGGAATGGTTATGGCCTTTACCGGCATGCGCCTGTTCCACCACTGATCTTGGCGGGTATTTTGCATCGGGTTTGCAGCTTGAAAAGCGCGAAACATACAAAGCGTGTCTGCGCTTTCCAAGCTTGGAGCGGTATCAAAGCCTCTCGCCAAAAAAATAACCTGACATTAAGCATTTCGCTGCGTGAAAGGTGCGCATACAGTATTATTGCCTCACGGATTCTCTGTGAGGATCACTGCAGCTGCACCAATTATGGAGCAGCTGCAGTGATATTTTGGAGGTAATATTTATGGAGACGCGGGTTGCGGTTATTAGTATTATTGTTGAAAACACAGATTCAGCAGAACCGCTGAATGCACTTTTGCACGAAAACGGAAAATACATCATTGGCAGAATGGGGATCCCTTACCACAAGCGGAACATCAGCGTTATTTCCGTCGCCCTGGATGCACCGCAGGATGCCATTGCTGCATTGGCAGGTAAGATCGGCAATTTGAAGGGAGTCAGTGTAAAAACTGCTTATTCCGGTATTATTTGTAAAGATTAAACATATAGAAAGAGGTTTTACTATGCGTAAAAAGGTTTTATGGATCACAGAAACGGCGGTAATGCTGGCATTACTCGTGACGATGCAGGCACTTACAAAGCCTATGGGGCAGTTGGTTACAGGCTCCTGCGTAAATGCAGTGTTGGCAATAGCTGTGTTATTGGTGGGGATGAGCAGTGGGATCACCATCGCGCTGATCAGCCCCGTGTGTGCATATCTTTTTGGTATTGCGCCGAACTTCGTAACGGTTTTGCCTATTATGATCGGTAATGTATGCTTTGTGGTGCTTCTGCGGCTGATTGCAGGAAAGACCCACAAGCCCGTCTGGCGGCAACCCATAGCATTGGCTGCCGCAGCCGGTGTCAAGTTTTTGGTTTTGTATCTGCTGGTGGTGGAGGTCATTTGTGGCATTGCTTCCGATGCGCTTTTGGGCAAGAAGGTGGGAGATGTCGTTGTGTTGGCACCGCCAATGCTGAAGATGCTGCCTACGATGTTTGCTTGGCCTCAGCTGTTTACGGCCCTGATTGGTGGCGCGGCAGCCCTGCTGATCACCCCTGTGCTCCGCAAAGCATTGCACAAATAAAAGAACGACCGTGGACGTGTGCAACTGCCGCACTGCCCAAGATCGTTTTAAGCCCCTTTAAATTATTTTAAGATTGCATATTATCACATAAGATGCCACCGACTCATATAATAGGGCGATGCCATAATGGATAGGGCAGAGGAGCAATCCTGCCTGTGTCAAAAAGCGTCGAAAACACATAAGATGTGGTACAAACTGAATATGAGGAGGGGTAATAATGAACAGATATAATTGCTTCGATGACAGGAGCTGTGATTCCCAATTCGATGATCATTCATGCAAACGTCACCATCCAAAAGAGTACAGCTGCACAGATCGGGATCAGTGCTGCTGCTATACAAATTGTCCACCGGGGCCGGCAGGTCCGCAGGGGCCTGCCGGTCCGAGAGGCCCGGTTGGTCCTCAAGGTATTCCCGGCGTCCGGGGCCCTGTAGGTCCTCAAGGTCCTGCGGGTGTAGCCGGTCCTGTAGGTCCGCAGGGGCCTGCCGGTGAAGTCGGCGCAATCGGTCCGCAAGGTCCGGCCGGCGTAGCCGGACCTGCCGGTCCTCAGGGTCCCGCCGGTGTAGCTGGTCCTATTGGACCGCAAGGCCCAACAGGTGAAGCAGGTCCTGTAGGTCCCCAGGGTCCTGCAGGTGTAGCCGGACCTGCCGGCCCTCAAGGGCCTGCGGGTGTAGCCGGACCTGTTGGCCCCCAAGGTCCCGCAGGTGAAGTGGGTCCCGTTGGCCCCCAAGGCCCCGCAGGTGAGACTGGCCCCGTTGGTCCTCAGGGTCCCATCGGCCTGACCGGCGCGACCGGTCCCCAGGGCCCTGCAGGTGTAGCAGGACCTGCCGGCCCTCAAGGCCCCGCAGGTGAGACCGGCCCCGCTGGTCCTCAGGGTCCCATCGGCCTGACCGGTGCCACCGGTCCCCAGGGTTCTGCCGGTGAAACTGGACCTGTCGGCCCGCAAGGCCCTGTAGGTGAGACCGGTCCCGTTGGTCCTCAGGGTCCCATCGGTCCCCAGGGGCCGGCCGGAGGTATTCTGAATTACGCAGATTTCTTTGCGCTGATGCCGCCGGATAACGGGGCATCTGTTGCACCCGGTACGGATGTGAGCTTCCCCCAGGATGGGCCCAATAGCGGCACCGGTATTGCCCGTGCAGGCGCTGACGCCTTTACTTTGGGAGAGATCGGCACTTATCTTGTACTGTTTCAGGTGAGCGTGACCGAGGCAGGACAGCTGATCCTGACCTTAAATGGCGCTGATTTAGCGTATACCGTGGCAGGCCGTGCAACCGGCTCTTCGCAAATTGTCGGAATGGCGATCGTGGAAACAACTGCAACCGGCTCTGTTCTGACAGTGCGCAATCCGGAAGGCACTGCCGAAGCACTGACGATCACGCCCTTGGCAGGCGGAACGCGCCCTGTTTCTGCACACTTGGTAATTATGCAAATTCAGTAAACGTATAGATGTTCGGGGGTGTCTCAAATTGAATGAGACACCCCCAAAAATGAATATTTATTAGAATTTCGCTGTAGGGAACGGCCTGTGTGCCGTTCCTAAGTGCGCATGATGAAGAAAGATCTGCTAAATGACGCAAGGGTCTTGAGATCATTCTTAAAAATGTTATTTTCTACGGGAATATAGCTTTGCCAAGCCGCCTTCACTGGTTTCACGGAAACGGTGATTCAGATTGATGCCGGTTTCGTGCATGGCACGGCAAACCATATCATAGCTGATGTTCCGGGAGCCGGTGAGGAAGTAGCTTAAATTGCAGGCATTCATCGCCCGCATAGCGGCAACAGCGTTGCGTTCGATGCAGGGGATCTGCACCAAACCGCATATCGGATCACAGGTCAGACCAAGATGATGCTCCATAGCCACTTCGGTAGCGTATTCCACCTGATCCAGATCCTGACCGTAAATTTCTGCAAGCGCGGCTGCTGCCATAGAGCAGGCAGTGCCGATCTCTGCCTGACAGCCACATTCTGCGCCGGAAATGGAGGCGTTGCGCTTGGTAAGACTGCCGATCACACCGGCGGTGGCAAGACCGCGGAGGATCTGCTCATCCGAGAATCCGCGGGTATCCTGGGCATACTTCAAAACAGCAGGCAAGACGCCGCTTGCACCGCAGGTGGGCGCAGTGACCACTGTGCCGTTATCTGCGTTTTGCTCTGCAACGGCATAGGCGTAGGCGGCAATCAGACGAAACTCCTCCATAGCGGGTGCGTACTGCCGATTGTTGCTTTCATACAGGAATTTGGCCTTGCGCTGTACATTCAGACCACCGGGCAGCTTTCCTTCGGCGGCAAGGCCGTCGGCAATGGACTGCTTCATAGCACGCCATACTTCTGCCAAATAATCCCAAATTTCCTCGCCCTCATTCAGTTCCACATAGTCGGAGAGCTTGTGTATGTAACGCCATTTGCAGAAGTCGGCGATCTCTGCAAAGGAATTTTCGGGATACACTTCCGGTCCTTCCAACGTTTTTTCACCGGGGACGCGCACTTCACCGCCACCGATGGATTCAATGCGGAGCTGGCCAATCAGGTCCTCTCCCATATAGGCAAAAAGGTCCATGGTGTTCGGATGGGCGTTTTCCAGTGTTTCCTTGGAGAAAACAATTTCCACGGGCAGGGGAGAGAGCACCTCCTGAATCACCCGATCCGTACCATGCCCCACGCCTGTTTTGCTTAAAGAGCCGTAAAGGATCACTTTAAAGCGGTCAGCCTGAGGATATTCTGCCTTAAAATGCTTGGCGGCGCGTTCAGGACCCATAGTGTGGGAAGAGGAAGGGCCTTTTCCAATTTTGTAGATCTCGCGGATGGATTTCATAAAAAACCTCCGTAAACGGTTTTATTTCTGCGCAGAGAGGGAAAATGCTGTTGCACAGACCTTCATTTTTCCAGTATATCAAATAATAACAGCAATTACAACAGTCAGGTTGTGAAAAGAAAAGAAATAAAACCGGAAAAATCGAAAAAAGAGGTTGACAAATGGGTGCTGGCGTGATAATATACTGGGGCATTCAACGAATGCAACTTCATATTTGCGCGAGTGGTGGAATTGGTAGACTCGCTAGATTCAGGTTCTAGTGTTCACTGCGGACGTGCGGGTTCAAGTCCCGCCTCGCGCACCAAAAAGAAACGGCAATTTCTGAAAAGGAATTGCCGTTTCTTTTTGGTTCTTTTCTCTTTTCACTCTTCGCTATTCTCTTTTCTCTAAACAGAAATTGCCGTTTCCAGTGAAAAGATAAGAGGGAACAGAGAAAAGAAAAGGTATCCCTTCGGGATGGCTTTTTTCTTTTGGTGCAGCTATATTCGCCTTCGGCGAGCTAAATTTGCTTTGCAAGCTAAATTGGCTATCGCCAGCTAAATTGCCTTTCGGCAGCAATATAGGCGAATATAATTTAGCTGATGCCTACGGCATCAATATCGCTTTCACAAAGTGAAAATATCGCTCCGGCAAAGCCGGAATATCGCTAAATTCTCCCCTTGATTCCTAATCACTTTAGAAACCAAGGGGTATTTTTGCGCCAATTCGTTGTCATTGCGAAACCAGTGCGCACACTGGTTGTGGCAATCTCACCATTCGCAACTATTTATGCCTGTTTACGTCGCCCTCGCCGTTGGCAAATGAAATGCTATCAAATGATGTGTTGTGAAAATCATTTTTCAAATATCTTCCACTTTTTAATCTACTATGTTATAATAACAAAAAACTCCCAAAGGAGAAATTTTTATGACGGATTTACAGATGCGTACCGCTGCTAAACAGTTCGTCAAGGACTGGACAGGCCACGGCGATGAAAAACAGGAAACACAGCGATTTTGGATTGCCTTGCTCCAAAATGTATATGGAGTGGAGCAGGCGACAAATGCCATAGAATTTGAAGTGCGCGTAAAGCTGGATCATACCAGCTTTATTGACGGCTATATCAAAGACACCCACGTTCTGATCGAGCAAAAGGGCGCAGATATTGACCTTTCCAGAGGGTACAAGCAATCCGACGGTTCTATACTGACCCCGTTCCAGCAGGCTCGCCGTTATGCAGGTTTCCTGCCCCACAATATGAACCCGCGCTGGATTGTTGTCTGCAACTTTAAAGAGTTCCATATCCACGATATGAACCGTCCCAACGACACCCCTGAAATTATCAAGCTGGAAGATTTGGAGAAGGAATATACCCGCTTGCAATTTTTGGTGGATAAGGGCAATGAGAGAATCCAAAAGGAAATGGAAATCTCTTTGCAGGCAGGTGAGCTGGTGGGCAAGCTCTACGATGCTTTGCTGAAGCAGTATAACACGCCTGCCAGTGATGCCGAGCTCAAAAGCCTGAATATGCTTTGCGTTCGGTTGGTTTTCTGCCTGTATGCCGAAGATGCCGGAATTTTTGGCAGCCATACCATGTTCCATGATTACCTGAAAGGCTTTCAGGCGAAGAATGTCCGCAAGGCACTCATAGACCTGTTTAAGGTTTTGGACACCAAGGTAGCTGACAGAGACCCCTATATGGATGAAGACCTGGCTGCGTTCCCTTATGTGAACGGTGGCTTATTTGCCGATGAAGAAATCATCATTCCCCGGTTTACAGACGAGATCATTGACTTGCTGCTGACCAAAGCCAGCGAGGACTTTAACTGGAGCAGCATTAGTCCTACCATTTTTGGCGCGGTTTTTGAAAGCACCCTGAATCCTGAAACCCGTCGCAGCGGCGGTATGCACTATACCAGTATTGAAAATATCCATAAGGTCATTGACCCGCTGTTCTATGATGCTCTTTCTTCCGAGCTTAACGAGATTGCAGCAATTTCTGTGAAGAAAACACGGGATTTGAAGTTGGAAGAATATCAAAAGAAATTGGCATCCCTGACCTTCCTGGACCCCGCCTGTGGCTCCGGTAACTTCCTGACGGAAACATACCTTTCCCTGCGGAGATTGGAGAATAAGGCTCTTATGCTGCGGTTGGGCGACCAAATCATTATGGGCGATACTGCCGACTTTAACCCCATTCAGGTATCAATCGGTCAGTTTTATGGCATTGAAATCAACGACTTTGCCGTAACGGTTGCTAAGACTGCCCTGTGGATTGCAGAATCCCAGATGATGAAAGAAACCGAAGCCATCGTGCACATGCACCTCGATTTCTTACCCCTGACCAGCTATGCCAACATCGTAGAGGGTAATGCTCTGCGCATCGACTGGGAAACTGTTGTACCCAAGGATAAACTGAACTACATTATGGGCAACCCGCCGTTTCACGGTTTTACTTTTATGACCGAGCAGCAGAAAGCGGATATGCAGCATATTTTCCCTGGTGTAAAAAACCTAGATTTGGTTTGTGGTTGGTATAAAAAAGCATCCGATATATCGATAGGTACAACGATTGAGACCGCCTTTGTGTCTACTAATTCAATTGTTCAGGGTGAAACCGTTGGGCGTTTTTGGACATTCTTACCTGATGATATTATCAATTTTGCATACAGGACTTTTGTATGGGAAAGCGAAGCATCCAATGTTGCACATGTACATTGTGTCATTATTGGCTTTTCAAAAAAGGCCAGAAACAAGAGGTACATTTTTGAGGGGCAGAAAAAGATCTTAGCGAACAATATAAATAGATATCTATTTGATGGGGAAAACATCCTTGTTCACAGCCGTAATACACCTATCTGTAAAGTTCCAAAAATGATCTACGGAAATAAGCCTGCTGATGGTGGTCATCTCATTATAGAAGATGAAGATATTGAGGATTTTCTTGCAAAAGATCCGCAGGCAGCACAGTTTATTAAACCGCTTATTGGCGCATCGGAATATATTAAAAGCAAAAAACGATGGTGTTTATGGTTGGATGGTGCAAATCCAAGCGATATTAAAAAATGCCCCAAAGTTATGGAGCGAATTAAGTTATGTAAAGAAAGCCGGGAAAGTAGTATTGCGGCTGGAATAAGAAAGTTTGCAGAAACCCCTACATTGTTCGCCCAAAGAACCCAGCCTGTCGATAAGGACTTTATTGTTGTGCCGAGAGTATCCTCCCAAAATCGCCGTTATATCCCGCTCGGATTTATTCAAGCTGGCACAATCGTAACAGACCGAGTTCAGGTTATTCCTGATGCTACTTTATACGATTTCGGTATACTTACATCTAATGTACATATGGCATGGATGCGGACAACCTGCATGCGAATGAAAAGCGATTACAGCTATTCAAAGGACGTTGTGTATAACAATTTCCCTTGGCCAACACCTACCGAAGCACAGAAAAATCAAGTAGAACAAACAGCACAGGCGATTTTGAATGCAAGAGCCTTGTACCCCGATTGTAGCCTTGCTGATTTGTATGACGAAGCGGTTATGCCCCCTGAGCTTCGCAAAGCACATCAGCAAAATGACAAGGCTGTAATGCAAGCCTACGGTTTCTGGGGTAAACTCAACACCGAAACCGAATGTGTCGCCGAACTTATGAAAATGTATCAGGAGCTGACTGCAAGATAATGATTCTATGGCAAAACTATTATCTAATCAAATCTTCAATAGATGTTCGGTTTGGTGATCTTTTAAAATCCTCGAATTATGAATCACTTGTGGGGCAATTGATGAATAAATCCGAGGTCGTCTTTCCACATGGCTATGTCCATCAAGAGGAGCAGTCTTCTGGACAATGTGATTATATTGATTCCATAACAGGAGAAAAATTTGATGCCAAGCTTCCACTAAGCCGCAAGGACGGCAAGCAGATTGGAAGTAACAAGGGAAATGTGGGTAATTTCTCAAAAATAATGTACCAGGAAGCTGCTGAGTTTAGATTTCATCCTGAACATATGGCAAGCCACGATTCTTTGGTTAAGGATTTAAGCTTATATAAGATTATGAAGGATCTAATTGCCAAGACGAAGCCAGATGAGCATGTAGTATTCTTTATACCCTATCCCATTGTTATTGATTTCACAGGTTTTCCGTTATCGGGCGCAGTTGATATTCTTAAAGCCATATACAGGTTACTCAACAAAGAATTTGAATTCGGTGAAAAACAGATTTATGCAATTTATGTAGCTTATGATAAAAAAGTGGTGTTACGTAATTTGGGTAAGGACAAGCGAGAGTATATTGAGTTCGACGAGCTTAAACGTTTTGTCGATTATGAAGTTACCACTTTGACTAATCAATAGCATAGGAAACACAGACTAACTATTAAAAGTCAAGCCCCAAATTGACAGAAATTTATGGATTGGTAACGCCTACTAAATGGCATAACAAGTAGAGCGTCGGGAACGGCGCTCTGCGAAAATATTAGCAAAAGGTTTAAGCGGGTTTTCGGTA
>JAGASJ010000061.1 GCA_017621795.1 Oscillospiraceae bacterium
AACAGTGGGCGGTTTCTACCTCAAACCTACCGATGTCAAGCTCTCTTTCTATCAGGCAAAGGACGGCACGGTAGTACCCAAGCTGCACGGTGTGCAGCAGGACGAGAAACTGTTGCAACGCCCGTTCCATGAACACGGGTTCACCAAGCAGGAACAGGGCAACTTGCAAGGCACTGGCAACTTGGGCGGCATCGCTGAAATCAAAGACCTGAAAAGCGGCGAGCAAATCCCCGTGTTCGTCAGCCGGGACAGGTACACGCACGAACTGGAATATATGCGGGCTGACAAGTGGAAATGCCCCGACACCATTTGCGGCGTGAAAGTCAGCCCGGAGCAGAAAGCCGCCTTTGAAGCCGGGCAAGCGGTCAAAATGGAAAACCTGCAATTCAGGGACGGCACGAAGCGCAGTGCCTATTTGCAAGTCAGTGCGGTGGAGCGTGGCTTGGAGTTCCTGCCCCGTGCCGCCGTCCAGTTCTTGCAGCAGGGACAACAGCCCGCAGAGCAGCAGGTAGCCGGGATAAAGGACGGCAAGGGCGTTGAGTTCAACGGTCATGTGCAGCCCGGCGCACAGGGCAAATCCCCCGACAAGGTGCAGCCGAAAGACGTTACCCCCGCCGCCGAGAGCCGGACACAAGTAGCAGTCAATTCGGAGGGCAAGACCAACGAAGCCACCAAACAGGGCAAAGAGCCGCTGAAACAGGGTCAGGACAAGCCCACCGCCAAGCAGAAAGAGAAACAGGACAAGAGCCTGAAAGCGGATAAACCCAAGAAGTCCAAAGGAATGAAATTATAAAGGTATGCAGCTAATCTATATTATAGCTATTCCGCTTGTCATCCTGATTTTCTTCATAGTCCTTTCTTTAAAAACCGACTGGAAAGAAATAGACAGGCACAACCGCCAGTATTACGTGGGCGGCTACCATGTTTATTATGACCGTAAAATTTTACGGAAAATCAAGTCAGTAACAGACCATAAAAAAGAAACAACATGATTGCATTGATAGCAGAAAAGCCCAGCGTGGCAAAGGACATCGCCCGCATCATCGGTGCGACCCAGCGTAATGACGGTTATCTTTCCGGCAACGGGTATATGGTGACATGGGCGTTCGGCCACTTAATCCAGCTTGCCATGCCGGAAGCCTACGGCGTGGCGAACTTCCGCAGGGAGAGCCTACCCATACTGCCGCCCGATTTCCAGCTAATCCCCCGTCAGGTGAAAGCGGAGAAAGGTTACAAGGCAGACCCCGGTGTGCTGAAACAGTTGAAAGTGATAAAGGAAGTGTTCGACCAGTGCGACCGGATTATTGTCGCCACCGATGCCGGACGTGAGGGTGAGTTAATCTTCCGCTATATCTTCCATTACCTGAACTGCCGCAAGCCTTTCGTGCGCCTGTGGATAAGCAGCCTTACCGACAAGGCAATCCGGGAGGGGCTGGATAACTTGCAGCCGGGAGAGCGTTACGATAACCTCTACCTCTCTGCCAAGTCCCGCAGCGAAGCGGACTGGCTGATAGGGATAAACGCCACCCAAGCGTTGAGCGTAGCCGCCGGGCAGGGGGTGTTCTCGCTGGGCAGGGTGCAGACACCCACGCTCGTGATGATATGCAGCCGCTAT
>JAGASJ010000001.1 GCA_017621795.1 Oscillospiraceae bacterium
TGATTCCCGATGCTTGGTTTACCGCTTCCATCACTCTGACGGAAGACCGGGATCACCTGCAGTTCTTCTGGAACATCGAGCGCGGCAACGGCATTTCCGGTGATGTAGCTTCCTACCTGCTGATCGACAACGTGAAGGCAGAAGCGCCCGTTGCAACCATTGCGGACGGCCTGACCTTTGATGACAGCAGGGAAATTAGCTGGTTCACCGGTGTTGGCGGCGACAATGCTTGGAGAGATGCTTCCTTTGAGGTTGTTTCCTTTGACGGTGACAATGCCCTGAAGCTGACCTGTGCTTCCAGCCAGTGGCCCACCTTCCGTATAAACTTCGGCGAGACTCTGCCTGCCGGTACACGGATCGGGTTCCAGGCATACACCAATGATACCACCGGTATCCGCAATACGGTCTCCATCTTTGAGCCTGTTGCCAACTGCGGTGAGACCGCACAGTACTACCACGGCTCCTGGAACGATCTGGAAGTTACACTCACAGCAGACTGTGACCACGTGGACCTGATGTGCAATATGGACCGCTGGAACGAAATCAGCTGCTCCAACATTGAGGTTTATATCGACAACATTGCACTGCACGATATTACTGCCGGTGCAGACTTTGAAGCACCCTCTGATGTAACCTTCTTTACCGGCGCCGGTGGCGACAACGAGTGGAGAGATGTGACTACTCAGATCGTTTCCAAGGACGGCAGCAATGTTTTGATGATGACCGGTGCTAACAGCCTGTGGCCCACCTTCAAGATCGACTTCGGTACGACCCTGAAGGCCGGCACCACCATCAGCTTTGATGTTCTGAGTACCGTCGAAACGGAACAGGAAGGTATGTCGCTGTCTATACATCCTCTGGAAAGCAATGTGGTGACCGATGAGTATGGTCAGGCAGTTTGGATGCTGTGTGACGAATGGGTCAATAAGACCATTACACTGAGCGCAGATTGCTCCGGCATCAGCTTCTATTGGGATGCGAGCCGCAACGATATGCCCGAAGGCACTGTTTCCTATGTTTACATCGACAATGTTGTTGTAAACCCCGCTTAAATCTATTATCCCCGGGCCGGCTTCGGCCGGTCCGGGGAAAAGCCCGCATAAACGCATTCCCTACGGCATACGGCGATGTGCCGCAGGGAACGGGTTTATCCGATTTTTAAAAATTCTAAAGAAATGAGGGATGGATGTGCATTTGAAAATAAAAAGGATCTGTGCAGCCCTTTTGTGTCTTGTGATGCTGATCGGCTTTATGCCGATTCACGCACAGGCGGCCCTTGCCGATGGCAGTGACTATATTACCCAGCAGCTATATTTGGGGTCGGACCTGATGCTGCATTTGCGGGGCAGTGTAGACTACCTGTTCGCGGAAAACGCGGTGGCCACGGTGACCTGCGGCGATCAGGTGGATACCTATCGGGTGGAGGACCTGACCGTGGATGAAAACGGACAGGCGGAGCTGGTCTTTGAGCTGGCGGCGGCACAGATGACCGAAGACATCACCCTGAGAATCAAGGTGGGTGGCGTTGTCATTATTGAGGAGACCTACAGCATCCGCAATTACATCCAAACCCTGTTAAACGGCAATTACAGCGCAGAGACCGAGGCGCTTTGCTTAGAGCTGCTCAACTACGGTGCCTGGGCGCAGAGATATTTTGACTACAGGGAAGGGTCTCTTGCCGATGCAGGCTATACCATTGCGCCTGCAAACCCCATACCTGAGGAGTATCCCGGGGTGAGCATTGCGGGGAATGTTTCCGGCATTCATTTTTACGGCACGTCCCTGCGGTTTTTGTCCCAAACGGCGATGCGCTTCTACTTTGCCGCAGATGACGGCATAGACGGCTACACCTTTACGGTGAACGGAGAAGCCTATACGCCGGAAGAAAAGGACGGTCTGTACTTCATTGAGATCGCAAACATCGGTCCCCGGGATATGAGCACCGAGAAAACGGTGACCGTCACCGACGGCACATCCACGCAGACCGTGCAGTATGCCCCTGTAAATTACTTTATCCGCAGCTATCACAGCACGGATGATGCCACCACCAAAGGTCTGATGGCGGCGGCTTACAGCTATTTTATGATGGCCAAGGACTATACGGAGGAGACGGATACGCCTCCTGCAGACACAGAGCCGGAGGTCATACTGCCCCCGGACCCTGCAAATCTGCTTTTGGGCTTTGATTCTTACGAAAACATCACCGGCGCACGGATCCTGACCGGCAATTACCTGGGCAGAATGCAGATCAACACCGATCCCGCCTACATCACCCAGGGCAAAGGCTCTCTGCTGATACAGCCCCAGGGCGACTACAGCGAGCCGGGCAAATTCCCCTATTTGAAACTGGATTTCCTGAACTCGACGTGTGCTACCGATCATTTTTCCGCATTTAAAAATATTTCCTTCGATGTATTTAATCCCCAATCCGAGGAACTGCACATTCGGGTGGGTCTTGTGATCGGTGAGGATGAGAGCAGTTATCTGACCACCATCAAGCAGGTACTGACCGTTGCGCCCAACGGCTGGACCACCTGCG
Source organism: Oscillospiraceae bacterium (assembly GCA_017621795.1). Lineage (GTDB taxonomy): Bacteria > Bacillota > Clostridia > Oscillospirales > Oscillospiraceae > Faecousia. The sequence continues at coordinate 2,540 of JAGASJ010000001.1, forward strand.
CCTATGACCTGTCTTATATGGCAGGCTACGATTTCTACGACCTTTCCAATGTGCGCTATATGAGTTTCGAGTTTATTGAGCACAAGGAAAGTAAAAACGACACCGTCAATACCCTCTACATCGACAGTCTGCGCGGCGTTGCCTACGGCAGCGGAGAAGGTCCTGCAACACCCCAAACGGATTATTCTGCCGGCATCACCTTTGAAGCCCCCGGTCAGGAGTATCTGTTCACCGGTCAGGGCATTCAGGGGCGGGACGCGGAGGTGGAGCGAGTCGCTTACGGTACTTCCGGAGCAGTGGCAGCCCCCACCGGCGGCGGAAGCTACGGATTGAAGCTGAGCCACACAAGCAACTACTGGCCCACCTTCCGTCTGCATTTCGGGCAGACCCTTCCTGCCGGAACAGAGCTGAGCTTTATGGCATACAGCAAGATCTACGGAACGAGCCTTCATAATCAGGCGGTGTTTGAATACAGCTCCGGCGGCGATGCCACCGATGAATTTGCCTGCGGACAGTGGACACAGCTGTATATGACCCTTCCTGAAAGCGGGGAATATGTGGACCTGTTCTTTAATATTGACCGTGCGGTTATTACCTCCGAGGATGCCGCGGCAGAGGTCTATATCGACAATATCAAGCTGGCCAGCTTTGAGCCTGTGGGCGATATCGTGGCAGGCTACGGCTTTGAGGAACGGGGCAACGCAGAGCGTTTTACAGGCACCGGCAACAGTACAAACGATGCCTCCATCAAGCGGCTGAGCTATACCCAGCTTGGGCTGAGCGCCCCTGTAGACGGCGGCACCTATGCGTTGGTGCTGACCCACAGCAGCAGTCAGACGCCCTACTTCCGCATCAATTTCGGCAAGACTCTGCCGGCTGGTACCACCATCAGCTTTAATGCTTATGCCAAGCGCAACAGCGGCTACCTGATCCCGGAAAAGCACGTGATCCAATTTGCCGACGGAACGACGGCAACAAGCAGTTTTAAATCCAAAACCTGGAGCGACCTGACCCTGACATTGCCTGCGGATGGAGCGTATATCGACCTGATCTGGAGCTTTAAGGCCTCCTATGGAACGGCAGTCTGCGAGCTTTATATCGACAACATCAAAGCCACCTTGCCTGCCGGGTCGGAAACACCTACAGATCCCCCGGAAACCGGCAGTGACAGCATCTTTATCACCGGTGTTGACTTTGAAACAGCCGGAAACGAAGCCCTCTTTACCGGCACCGGTGCTACGCAGGATGCCACCATAGAAAGAGTGTCCTATGGGACTATGGGCGTGAGCGCACCTGCAAATGGCGGCAGCTATGCCCTGAAGCTCAGCCACCAGAGTCACTGCTGGCCCAGCTTCCGTGTGAACTTCGGTTCGACCCTGAAGGCAGGTACTACCATTACATTTGATTTTTACGGCAACTATGATTATGTGGCAGCTGCAGGTGTCAACAAGTATATGAAGTTGGAAATCGCCGCAGACAGCAAGGGTTATGCAACATCCGCAGATCCCAACCAGGTGGTATGGACACTGGTGGGGACCTGGAAGACCGGGATGTCCATCACCCTGACTGCCGATACCGACCACGTAGATTTCTTCTACAATGTGGCAGACGGCGGTCACGGCAATGTGCCCTCCTGGATCCTGCTGGATAACTTTAAGGCGGTTGCGCCGTAAAAAGAGTACATATTGTCCGTTTATTGGGAGCCTTCCAATAAACGGACAGGGGAAAATTTTTTGGCAGGTATTGCATTATGCCGAAAAATCCTCTAATATAAAAGCGCTTGCAACGGAAAGGAAGGAATATTCGTGGCAAAGCAAGAAATGAAGACAAAAGCAGAGAATTTTTTCTCCGGGCTTTCTCCGTATGAGATCAGAAGAAAGCTGTACAATCTGTTTTTCAAGAATCGGAAACCAAAACGGACACTGAAGCAAAAAACAAAAACCACCATTTTCATTTGGACGATGCTGGCTCTGCCGCTGCTGAATTTACTGGTCTTCTGGGTGTACGTCAATATCGACTCTATATTGATGGCATTTCAGAATGTAGACTACGCAAACGGCGGCGTGGAATATTGGACATTAGATAACTTCAAGGAAATTCATCGGATGTTCACCGAGAAAACACCGGGCTACGATATGATCCGCTACGGCATCAACACCATGATCTACTGGATGATCGGCACGCTGTGGAGCATTCCCCATTCCATTTTGCTTACTTATGTGTTCCACAAAAAGCTGCGGGGCACCAAATTCTTCCGGGTCGTCCTGTATCTGCCCAGCATTATCTGTGCGGTGGTGCTGGTCGGCATCTTTGAGGCCTTCATATCCGCCAAGGGCGTTTTGGGCACGCTTATGACCGAAGTGTTCGGCGCGAGCCGTGTGCCGGCGTGGTTCCAGGAGGCAGAATACGCCAACCCCATGCTGTTTCTATATTCCTTCTTCTTTGGCTTTGCCGGCCACTATATCCTGTTCAGTGGTGCTATGGCGAAGATCTCCAAGGAAGTACAGGAGGCGGCGGTGCTGGACGGCGTCAATATGTGGCAGGAGCTGTGGAGCATCTATATTCCTCTGATGTGGCCCACCATCTCCATGACCATCGTTACCAGCTTTGCCGGTATTTTCGGTGCTACCGGCTGTATATTGCTGCTCACCCCCAATGTTACAGAGACCTTCACCTTCGGCTACTGGATCTACGACCAGGTCCGAAGATATCAGAGCTATTATATCCCGTCGGCGCTGGGTCTGCTGTTTACCTTGGTGGCATATCCCCTATGTTTGTTGGTCAGAAGGCTGGTCACCAGCTTCTACCAGGATGTAGAGTGAGAAAGGAGGAGCAGACAATATGAGAAAGAAAAGAGACGTGCTGGAACGCAGAAGAACCATCGGCGAACGGATCTTCTTTATCATCACCTTTTTGGTGCTGGCTATTTGGAGCATCATTGTGCTTTGTATGTTCCTCTGGGCACTGATGAACGTATTTAAGACCAATATCGACTATTTGCGGGAGCCTTTAGCACTGCCAAAGCTCTCCGACCTGCAATGGGAAAACTTTAAGCTGGCCATTGATAAGCTGGAATATAACGGCCACGGCTTCTGGGATATGCTGTTTAACAGCGTTTGGCTGGTGGGCGGCACTGCGCTGCTGCAGTCCTTCAGCGTGTGTGTTACCGGCTATATCTTCGCCCAGTATGAGTTTAAAGGCAGAGAATTTCTGTTTAAAACCGTGCTGTTTATAATGATCATTCCCATTTACGGCGCACTGCCTGCATCCTACAAGCTGATCTACGGTCTGGGCATCAACGACTCTCCGCTGTACCTGATCAGCCAGATCGGCGGCTTCAGCGCCAATATGATGATTACATACGGCTTCTTTAAGGGTGTGCCCAGGGCATATCGGGAAGCGGTGTATATTGATGGCGGCAGTGATTTTAAAGCATTTACCACCATCGGCCTGCCTATGGGTAAGAATATTTTGATCGCCTACTTTTTGCTCAATTTCATTACCCAGTGGAACAACTACGAAACACCCCTGCTGTACTTTAACAATATGCCCACCTTGTCACTGGGTCTGCACGCATTCCAGCAGGAGATCCAGTATGCGGCCAATTACCCGGCTTATTTTGCCGGTGCACTGATCGCAATGCTGCCCATTTTGCTGATCTTCATTTTCTTTGCGGATAAGCTGATGGGACAGATGTACTCCGGTGGTTTAAAAGGATAAAACCAATTTTCCCAAAACGGTTTATGCCGTTTTGGGAAAATTTACAAAGGAGAGACGAAATACCCTATGAACAGAATCATGAACATCGTCAATTTCGTCCGAGGCATTGAGCCCCGAATGGAAATGGACCTGTACACCCCGGTAGCAGAGCAGATCCGTGTCAATAAGCAGTATGGCATTGCAAATACCTTTTTGCTGCAGTATGACGCCATGCGCCGTCAGGACTTCCGCGACCTGTTTTTACAGGAACGGGACGAAAATATGGAGCTGGGCGTTTGGTTTGAAAATTGCCGCGAGCTGATTGAGCGTGTGGGTCTGCCTTGGCGTGGCAGAGAAGGCTATGACTGGGACTGGTATGTGGATGTGGGCTTTTTGGAGGGCTATACACCTGCCGAACGGGAAGCCATTGTGGATGAGGTTTTCCGTTTATTCAAGGAAATCTTCGGAGCATACCCGCAGGTTGTTGGCTCGTGGGTGATGGATGCCCACTCGATGGATTATATGTGCCGCAAGTATGATATAAAGGCATTTTGCATCTGCCGGGAGCAGTATGCGGTGGATGCCTACACCCTGTGGGGCGGCTATTCCAACGGTGGCTACTATCCGTCTAAAAACAATATGCTCTGCCCGGCGCAGTCCGCAGAAAATCAGATTCCGGCACCGGTGTTCCGTATGCTGATGCCCGACCCCATCTACAATTATGACGGCGAAGCAAAGGGATACGGTGTATGTACCTTAGAACCGGCTTGGGCATCGGGTCAAAATCCCGAAATTACCGACTGGTATTTGGATGCCTATTATAATACCCCCTGCCTGACCCACGCGCACGCAACCACCGGACAGGAAAATTCCTTCGGTCAGGAGCTGATCGGAAAGGGCTACCCCATGCAGATCGAAAAGCTGGTGGCACTTCAGGAGCAAGGCGTGGTCAGCCTGCAAAAGCTGGGGGATACCGGCACTTGGTATCAGCAGAACTTCCCGATGTCTGCACCTACCGCCCAGGTGGCACTGCAGGATCGGCGCAATGAGGGACGGGCGCGCATTTGGTACAACTGCCGGAATTATCGGTGCGGGCTGTACCGGAAGGATGACGTTCTGAGCTTCTGTGACATTACAAAATACGATGACCGCTATCCTGAGCGCTATTTGGAGAAACCCTGTGAGGGCTGGCTGGCTACATACGACAACCTGCCCCTTGTGGACGGGCGACTGTGGAGCACAGCGGAAAAGCCCAGCATCCTGCGTCTGCAAAAGCGGGTTTCGGATATGCGCGCCCGGGAGCAGAACGAAACCACCCTTTGCGTCTGCCTGGATTTTGAAGACGGCACAGCCGGTACCATCGTGTGCAGTGAGCAGGGGATCACCCTGGAAAATTGCGGGGCGCTGTATTACAGCTGGGGCACGCCCACAGAGGATACAGTGCTGACCTTTGCCGACAACTGCCTGAAGGGCGTTCGCAGAGACTTTGCATACAGCGTGCCTGTGGACGCACAGGTGGAGCAGCAGGGCGAAAGCTTTTTGATTTCCCCCAAAAACGGAAAAATCACGTTGCAGCTTGACTTTCGGAAATAAAGGTGAAATATGAAAAAATACGACATTGCGGCCTATATCTGGCCTGCCTATACCGGTGATGAGCCACGGACACGGATGTTTTGGCCTGAGGGCATCGGGGAATGGCAAAGTGTAAAAAATGTGGCAGATACTATGCCCTTCAAGCCGGAGGGCTATGTATGGGATCGCAAACCCTTGTGGGGCTATGTAAACGAAGCCGACCCCTATGTGATGGAAATGCAGATCGAAGCGGCCACCGACCACGGTGTCAATGTATTCATCTATGACTGGTATTGGTACGATAACCGTCCGTTTTTGGAAAATTGCTTGAATGACGGTTTCTTGAAGGCGAAAAACCGGGACAAGATGAAATTCTACATTATGTGGGCAAACCACGATGCAAACACCCTATGGGATCGGAGAATTTCCCAGCAGGAAACCACAATTTGGGAAGGAAAGGTCACTCCGGAGCAGTTTTATACCATTGGCAGACGTTGGATCAAGCAGTATTTTCACTTGGACTGCTACTATAAAATTGACGGAAAGCCGGTTGTCAGCATTTACGATGTGGCAAACCTGATCAACGGATTCGGCGGCGTGGAGCAGGCAAAGCAGGCCCTGCAATGGCTGCGGCAGGAGGCTGTCCGCAACGGCTTGCCCGGTGTCCATATTCAGATGGTCAAATGGGGCGACCGTCATTTGAATCTGTCCGGCGTAGACGGAAGCACCATGCAGCTGGCACAGCTGGAAGCACTGAAAATCCTGGAATTTGACTCCTGCACACATTATCAGTATGCGCATTTTGCAGATATTGATCAGGATTATCAGGACATTATGCAGGAAGTGTATCGGGAATGGGAAAACGTGCAGAATAATGCCAATGTGCCCTACTATCCACACGTTTCCATCGGCTGGGACAACAACCCCCGCTTTTTTGAGTTCCGTCCCGGAGTAACCACCAACAATACCCCCCGGCAGGTACAAAAGGCGTTCGAGGCAGCAAAGGCGTTCTCCGATCGGTATAACGAGTTGCCGCTGATCACGGTAAACAGCTGGAACGAATGGACGGAAACCAGTTATTTAGAACCGGATACCCTGTATGGCTACGGCTATTTGGAAGCCATCCGAAATGTTTTTAAAGAAAAACTTGTGTAAGCGCAGATGAAATGCTATAATCTCAGGTAGATTATGGAAATGCTGTTCAGACGAACACAAAGTCCTTTCAGGAAAAAGGAGAATAAAAGATGAAAAAGGTAAGCTTAAACGGTATTTGGCAAATGACAGGCGCGGGCTTTGACTGTGCAGGTGCCGTTCCGGGAAGTGTGTATTCCATTTTGCTGGAAAACAAGCTGATCGAAGACCCGTTTTACGGGATGAACGAGCTGGATGCGTATAAACTGCTGGAACAGGAATTTACCTTCCGCAAGCGCTTCCTGTTTGCACCCACCGGAGATCCGGTGCTTTTGCGCTGTGAGGGCCTGGATACCCTGTGCGACCTGTACTTAAACGGCAAGCATATTGCATACACCGACAATATGCACCGTACCTATGAATTCCAGGTGACCGACCTGCTGAAAAACGGGGAAAATGAGATCGTTGCGGTGTTCCATCCGCCCATTCCCTATATTACGGAAAAGCAGGCGCAGGAACAGCTTCATCAGCCCTGGCACTGCACCGCAGGCGCAGGTCATATCCGCAAGGCCCACTGTATGCTGGGCTGGGACTGGGGTCCCAGACTGCCGGATGCGGGCATTTGGAAGGATATCTCCCTTTTGGTGCTGGACAGCGCCCGTATTACCGAGTTTCACATCGTCCAGCGGCACGAAAACGAAAAGGTGTTCATCACCCCCTATGTTACAACCGATCAGGCGGCAGAGGTCACAGTTACGGTGACGACCCCCGCGGGAGAAAACTACGAAATCCCTGCCAATCAGGAAACAGAAATCTCCGATCCGCAGCTGTGGTGGCCCAATGGCTTGGGTGCGCAGCCCCTTTATACTGTCACGGCAGAATGCTGTGGCTGGGAAGAGTCCAAGCGCATCGGCCTGCGTCAGATCAAGCTGATCCGGGAAAAGGATAAATACGGCGAGAGCTTCTGTCACGAATTGAACGGCGTACGCTTCTTTGCTATGGGCGCCGACTATATCCCCGAGGACAATCTGCTGACCCGTGTTACGCCTGAGGCGACATACGAGCTGATCCGCAAGTGCCGGGACGCCAATTTTAACGCCATCCGTGTATGGGGCGGCGGTGTCTACCCCCGGGATTCCTTCTTTGACGCCTGTGACGAATACGGCATTGTGGTATTCCAGGATATGATGGTGGCCTGCGTCACCCTCAGCACCACAGATGCAATGAAGGAAAACTTCAAGCAGGAGCTTTGCGACAATCTGAAGCGGATCCGCCACCACGCCAGCATTGCTGTTCTCAGCGGCAATAACGAGGTGGAGGAGATGTATTTAGGCGATCTAAAAAAAGATGCCCGCTTCGTGGAAAGCTACCTTTCCATTTATGAGGATATGGTGCCGGAGCTGGTGAAAGAGCTTTGCCCCTATCTGCCCTATGTTCCTTCCTCTCCCAGCTCCTGCGGCCACTTTGTGGACCCGCGGAACGAAAACTACGGCGATTCCCACTACTGGGAGGTTTGGCACGGCGACAAGCCCTTTACCGACTACAGAAATAAGTTTTTCCGCTATTTGAGTGAGTTTGGCTTCCAGTCCTTCCCCAGTGAGAAGACCATCAACGCAGTGACCGCGCCGGAGGATCGAAATATTTTCAGCCGTGTGATGGAAATGCATCAGAGAAACGGCGTGGCAAACGGCAAGATCCTTAATTACCTCTCTCAGACCTACAAGTACCCCAAAGAATTTGGCACATTGCTGTATGCCTCTCAGCTTTTGCAGGCAGAAGCTATGCGTTACGGTGTAGAGCACCTGAGAAGGCATCGGGGCAGATGTATGGGTACGCTGTATTGGCAGCTGAACGATATCTGGCCCACCGCTTCCTGGTCCAGCATCGACTATTATGGCAGATTAAAGGCACTGCACTATGTGGCAAAGCGGTTCTTCAGCCCTGTGATGATCTCCTGCAAGGAGACCGGGGAATGGGATAGCCGGGAGTTCCCCACGGTGGATCCCCGGATCGAATATAAGACCATGGCTCAGCTTTGCGTCACCAACGAAACCCGCAGTGATGTGACCGGCGAGGCGGTTTGGGCACTTCGTGACAGTACCGGCAAGGTGCTCAAGGAAGGCAAAACCGCAATGACCGTTCCGGCCCTCAGCGCCCATTGGCTGGAGGAGATGGACTTCTGCAAGACCGATGTGGACAATACCTATATGAGCTTTGCGTTCCTGGTGGATGGCGTATCCGTTTCGGAGGGCACTGTGCTGTTTACCGTGCCGAAGTACTTCCGTTTCCGCGATCCCAATCTGCGCTGTGAGGTGCGGGGTGACGAGATCACCGTCTATGCGGACAGCTACGCCCAGTATGTGGAGATCGATTCGCCGGATTCCGATTTTGTGCTCAGCGATAACTATTTCGATATGAATGCCGGGTCGAAGACGGTAAAGATCTTGGAGGGTACTCCCAAAACCGTTTCCCTGCGCAGTGTATACGACATCAAATAAATAAAAACAGGACGGTGAACCGTCCTGTTTTTATTTAATGCATAATGCATAATGCAAAATTGTGGTGTCGGTGTTGCCGGATTCTATCGCACGCTTTCACTTAACTAAAAAACACGGGAAGGCGTTGCCTTCCCGTGTTTTTTAAATATCAAATTATTTGCCTGCGCTTGCGATCTGTGCGGCAACTTCAGCAGCGAAGTCTTCTTCCTTCTTCTCAATGCCCTCGCCCTTTACGTAGTGCAGAGCATTCACGAAGGTCACCTTGCCACCCAGCTTCTTGGCGGCGTCAGCAATGTAGCCTTCCACAGAACCGGTGAACAGGTCACCACGGACGAAGTCCTGCTGCAGCAGGCAGATCTCCTTGAAGTAAGCGGCGATCTTGCCGGCAGCGATCTTTTCCTTCACCTGTGCGGGCTTGGAAGCCATCTTGGGATCGTTGTCCATAGCGGCAACCTGAACCTGCAGCTCGTGGTCTACGTCGGCCTGAGGCACCAGGGACTTATCCCAGTACTTGGCGTTCATAGCGGCGATCTGCATCGCAACGTTCTTGCCGATCTCGGTGGCGTCGATGTCGCCTTCCACAGCCAGGTTTACCAGCACGCCGTGGGAGCCGCCTGCGTGCACGTAGGGCACGGAGAAGTTGCCTTCAAAGCGGTCGAAGCGGCGGATCTTCATATTCTCACCGATGGACATGACCAGTTCCTGCATCTTCTCGGTAACAGTCAGGTTGGTGCCGGGGTAGGTGCAAGCCTTCAGTGCATCCACATCAGCGGGAGCGTCTTTGGCGATGATCTCGGACAGGCTCTTTACCAGACCCATAAATGCGTCGGTCTTGGCGGCAAAGTCGGTCTCGGAGTTTACTTCAATAATAACGCCCACACCGTCGATCACGGTAGCGTAGGCAACACCTTCAGCGGCAATGCGGTCTGCCTTCTTGGCGGCCTTGGCCAGGCCCTTCTCACGCAGCCAGTCGACAGCCTTGTCCAGGTCGCCGTCGGTAGCTTCCAGAGCCTTCTTGCAGTCCATCATGCCAACATTGGTCATTTCACGCAGTTTCTTAACATCCAGAGCAGTAAATGCCATTTTGGAATCCTCCTATTATATCATTTGTAGATGGCTCCCGCAGATGCGAGAGCCATAAAAATTCTTACTCAGCGACTTCTTCGGCAGCTTCTTCCACAGCCTCGGCAGCTTCAGTAGCTTCCTCAGCTACAACAGCATCCTCGCCCTGACGGCCTTCGATCACGCCGTTAGCCATAGCAGCAGCGATCAGGCGGATAGCGCGGATGGCATCGTCGTTGCCGGGGATCACGTAGTCGATCTCGTCGGGATCGCAGTTGGTATCCACGATGGCTACAACGGGGATGCCCAGCTTCTTAGCCTCGGAGATGGCGTTGTGCTCCTTGCGGGGGTCAACGATGAACAGTGCGGCAGGGATCTTCTTCATTTCCTTTACGCCGCCCAGGAACTTCTCCAGCTTCTCGATCTCGCCCTGGTGCTTGATGACTTCCTTCTTGGGCAGCATTGCGAAGGTGCCGTCTGCTTCCATCTTGCGCAGCTGTGCCAGACGGTCGATACGGGTACGCATGGTGCGGAAGTTGGTCAGCATACCACCCAGCCAACGGGAGTTGACGTAGTAGCCACCGCAACGGGCAGCCTCGTCCTTGATGGCATCCTGTGCCTGCTTCTTGGTGCCAACGAACAGCACGTTGCCACCGTTTGCAGCGGTTTCACGAATAAAGTTGTAGGCCTCATCCAGCTTACGAACGGTCTTCTGCAGGTCGATGATGTAGATACCGTTACGCTCGGTGTAGATGTAGGGGGCCATTTTGGGATTCCAGCGACGGGTCTGGTGACCAAAGTGTACGCCGGCTTCCAGCAGTTGCTTCATAGATACGACAGCCATTTTTTGTTTTCTCCTTTTGTTTTCTCCTCCACCCCGATCATCTCGACGTACCGCCGAAATCGGCACTGGGCACGGCGATCCCCGGGTGTGTGGTTTAATAATACTATGGGCGTTTTTGCCCATGCTGAACTATTATACTCATTGGAAATAGAAATTGCAAGTGTTTTTTACATATTTTTGCCGCTTTTTTTCCTGAATTTTACTGTTTTTCAAGGCTAAAAGGGCAATAAGGGCTTATGACGGGGAACGCGGCAGTCCTCCGGGCGAATATCCACCAGCACAATATCCGGACCCATACGGCGAATACAGCCCCAGGGAATAATAAAGTCCTCCTTGCCCCCCAGGGAGAGGGGCTTATGCTTTCCCGGCACCACGATGGCGGTAATACGTCCTTCCGGCATCTCAATACACGCATCGCTGATAAACCCCAGCCGTCTGCCGTCGCTGATGCAGATGACCTCCTTGCAATGCAAATCGGAAAACTTAAAAGACATAACACTTCCTCCTTTTATAGAAAGTCTATGCCTGCACCACACCAAAAATGCACGATGCCAGTTGTGTGCTTACGATACCACAATGCTTTTGCGCAGGTCACGGATGGCCCCCTTCTCCAAACGGGAGACCTGTGCCTGAGAGATGCCCAGGCTGCCTGCCACCTCCATTTGGGTCTTGCCGTCGTAAAAGCGCATGGAGAGGATCTGTTTTTCCCGTCCGCTGAGGGCTTTAAAGGCGTTGCGCAGGGCAATATGCTCCATCCAGCCGTCCTCGGTGTTGCGGGTATCATACACCTGGTCCATTACCGTCAGGGGGTCGCCGCCCTCTGCGTACACCGGGTCGTACAGGCTGATGGGGGCACATACCGCATCCAGCGCTTCCGATACCTCCTGGGTGCTCATCTCCAGGCGGGAGGAGATCTCCTCCAATGTGGGATCCCGTCCCAGCTCGGGGATCAGCTGCTCCTTGCACTGAAGCACCCGATAAGCCACATCCCGCAGGGAGCGGGAGACCCGGATCACCGAATTGTCCCGCAGATACCGCCGCACCTCCCCTGCGATCATGGGCACGCCGTAGGTGGAGAATTTCACCTGCTTGGTGGGGTCAAAATTGTTGATGGCTTTGATCAGGCCGATGCAGCCCACCTGAAACAGGTCGTCCGGGTTTTCTCCGCGGCTGCCGAAGCGCTGAATGACCGACAGCACCAGCCTCAGGTTTCCTTCGATCAGCTTTTGTTTGGCGCTTTTGCTTCCTTGGGACGCTTCTACAAGCAATTCGTCCATTTCCTTTTGTGACAATACCTTCAGCCCGGCGGTGTTTACACCGCTCAGCTCCACTTTTCCCTGCATAGGTGTCCTCCTGTAAGGCAATTTTTACCCTTACAGTATTTCCTGACAGCCGCGATTCATACAGCAGCGGAAGAAAAAGCAACACGCCATTTCGTATCATTATTCTATAATCAGGTCGGGGTTTTCGCTGAAGTGCTTGAGCATCACGATGGGGTCGCAGGCAGAGGGGTTATGGATCGTTACGCCCTTCTTAGCAGCATCCTCTGTGACAAAATACTCGTCGTTTGTCAGCTGACCGAAGCGGATCTGCGTAGGTGTTTCCAGTGTCCACTGATTGAGAGTGCCGTGTCCCTGAAGCATGATCAGGCCGTAAGCCGCACCGTCGTAAATGGTAACGGTCTGACCGGGCAGGACGGTGAGCCGCTTGGCACTGGCCAGGGGACACTTGTAGCAGATCCATTCCTCCACATAGCCTTCCATTTCTTCCGGCGGACGAACCGGCTTGGGTGCCATAAAATAGTGCTTATGGAATGCGGGATCCACATTTTTCTCCCAGTCCAGCACATCCACCAAATGGTCAAAATCACCCAGCTTGTCCTGCGGGGTATCTTTCCACAGCAGGTTTTCCGGCACGGCGTGGTCGCCCCACAGCACGGACTGGTACATCGCGAACACATCGGATGCGAATTGGGGCTCATAGGTACACAGTGTACCCGGTGCGTGAAGCACACCGGCAGGCACATCATAGCCGGTATCCACCTCCAGCTTGTAGGCTCTGGACAGCTCCAAAATCTTGTTGTCGCCCTTGGTGAAGTTCATCAGGGACTTCTTCAGATCCTCCTTGGTAGTACCGGGATTCAGGCCAAAATAGGTCTCTGCCCGTTCTGCCCGGTAGTTGTTCATCTGGGCGGGGAAGAAGTACATCTCCGGCTTGCCCAGCTGTCCGGTAAGGGCGGCGTGCTCGTTGCGGTGATGAATGTGGTGGGGCAAGGGGCCCTGATTGTCAAAGAATTTGGAGTAGGCGGGCCATCTGCCGTACTTATTCCAAAGATGCGTGCCGATAATTTGCTCCTGCAGCAGCTCTACCATATCCTTTAAGAGCATTTTTTTGCTGCCGTCTTTGCTGACCACATAGGAAAGCCCTTCATCAGCAGGGGTTTCCGGGCCGTTCTCGGCGTGGGTGGTGGAGGCGAACCAGCGCTCGTCGATGCCGCCGCGCTCCAGACCCAGTGCGTAATAATCATCGGGATGCAGCTTCAGCCTTCTGCCGGGACGGCAGAAGGAGCGGGGCACCCAAGCGGGGGCAAGCCGCAGGACGCCGTTACCTTCCTGCAATAATTCCTGGGCAAGTGCTTTGTTTTCCATAATCATTCCTCCTGTAATTGTAGCAGATATAGGTCGTAAATGTGCAGGGGCCTGGCTGTAAAGGTGGTACAGCCGTCACGGTAAGTAAAGGGTACCGGGGTGTTATCCGGCGCCAGCAGCACCTGCTTTGGGGGCGTGTCGGTGGGGATGGAAACGGTAAAGGACGGCTCATCGGCAACATATTCGTCCTCGGTCATGTGTACCGCGTGGACGAGTATGCGGTTTTCCTGCCGGAACATGGTCAGCTCCACATGTATAGAGGCGGTGGAGGAGAAGGAATAGGCAGGATTAAAAAGGGACATCAGGTTTGTAAAGATCTTCCCGTACTCATAGATATCCACTGCCTCCAAATTCACGGCAGACCAAATGACCGTGCCTTTGCCCACGTTCTTTTTGATGATCAAAGGCTGATTGGTGGCAACACCGGGGGGATTGGAATGGATGGATGCAAAGCGGAAGTCCTTGGAGCCGGTATAGGGCAGTGTCAAGGTTGCAAGCACCTGAGAGTCCTCCGAGGGGGTGATCAAGGGGGCAGTGCCGTTAAAGGGCAGGGGGTACTTGGCGTTGAAGCCTAAAAACAATTCCTCGTATGGAGCTGTGGGGGCAATGTAAATATGATTTTCCTCGGTGCGACCCTCTACTTTGCAATTCAGAATCCGGCTGATAAATTCAGCACTTTCCAGGCCGCTTAAGTAGAGATTGCCGCCTTGCCGTACATAGCGTTCCAAGCGGTCAAAATCATTTGCGTCCATGTCGGTAATGGAGGGAACCACCAAGATTTGATAGTTTTGGAGCGTATGAAAAACGCCGGTAACACCGAAGGGGATGTGGTGACAGATCAGGGTTTTGGTAAGGGTTTTCAGAGCCGGCATCATGTGGTATTCCTCGCCCCGGGGATTATAGCGGGAGGTGGGGTTATAGTAAATACCGATGTCCTCGACCATCTCGCCGCCAAAATAAGGCTCAAACCTGCTTTCAAATTCAAAAACCTTTCCCATAGTTTCATAAAACCGGGAGTCGGTGGTGCCCACCGGGTCTAAAGCATCAATGACCATAGATGCACCGTGGTGGGCCGCGGTGGCCATTACCTCGGTGAGCAGCTGGTCGTGGGTCTTGGTCAGGGTATGTACACTCAGCCGGGGCTTGCACCGGGAGAACATATAGTCAAAGGGCTGATTTTTCGTGACATTTTTGTAGAATTTACAGGCCGCGGAATGGTTGTAAATGCCGCCGTAAAGGTCGCCGCCTACAAAGTCGCTGGCCTGCGCTACCTCAAAGCCGCAGCACAGGGAGGCATCGTGGGAGATGGCCGCCGCGTAGTTGTATTCTACGGAAAGTCGGGGATCAATGCTTTTGATCAGATCGGTGATGGACTTTATAAATTCCCCCATCCATTGCCGTTTTTTCTTGAGCAGTGTGGGATACCGGGGATCAGTGGGGTCATCGGTGGGAATGGTGCCGCCGACTTCTGCTTCCCAACGGGCACGGCAGTGGGGGCAGTGGCAGGTGTGCTCCCAAAAGGGCATATCAAAAAACAGTCCCTCTAAGGTGAAGTAATCCAGCATTTCCCGCACCTGGGTGTATACAAACTGTCGGTAGTCCGGGTTGTTGGGACAGCACAGACCGTAACGGTAGGAGGGGGCGGTGCTGAAATCCATAGCCCGGCTTTGTTTTTGGGGATTTTCCCGCTGGGATTTGCCGTCCGGTTTGTGCATCCGCCAGTCGGGGTGGGCATCGTGCTCCCGGGTGTTGAAGATCAGGCTATAGTAGCCGACTACAGGCATACCCTTTTCCCGGCACAGATCCACCGTTCGTTTGATGAAGTCCTCCCGCCCGATCAGTGCCTTGTGCATCTGCCCGGATGCCGTGGGATAGTAACACAGACCCACGTGGGACTGCAGATAGATCATCGGATTTTGCACCTTGGCGGTAATCAGGTCCTGCACATATTTTTCAGGACTGAATTGACTTAAAAACTGCTCGTCCCAATCTTCAATGTGCATATCGCAAAGATGCCGTCTGTAAGCATTTTGATACCACATATTACCACACTCCTCTTTTTCATAGTAACATAGGCATTGAGAAAAACAGTAGGCTATATGATCGAAAAATAGGATAAATCGTTAAAAAATTGACTTAAATGCATTTTACAGGTATACTAAAGCGATGGAGGCGATGGACTTGATCACGAAACAAACGGAAAAACTGCGTCAGGTGATGAAGGATCTGTATTTGTCCACAGAGGTTCAGTGCGCGCTGTTTGATGAAAAGGGGCGTATCATTTGTGAGTATCCAAGGGAGATGGTTGCGTTTTGCGGCCGTGTGCGGGAGCTGCCGGAACTGAAAGCACGGTGTTTTGCCTGTGACCGCTATGGCTTTGACAAAGCGAAGGCCAATCAAGGGACTTGTACTTATACCTGCCACATGGGACTGACCGAGTGTGTAGCACCCATCATCAAAAAAGGCACAGTGATCGGCTATCTGATGCTGGGGCAAACGGTAGCAACAGAGAACATAGAGGAGATTCACAAGGCAATCGATCGCTTTCCTGTAGAAGAGCATAGAAGCCAGCTTTGTGAGGAGCTGAAAGAATTGCCACACTTCAGTCAAAAAAAACTCCGGGCCATTGCCAATGTGGCCCAGATGTGTACCTCTTATTTGTGGCTGATGGATCTGATCACGATGCGGGGGAATCCTACCGCCTTTGCCATTGAGGAATACATAACTGCCCATCTGGCAGAGGAGCTGTCTGTGGAACGATTATGCAAAGAATTTGGCATCTCCAAAACCTCTTTGTATCTGCTCTCCCAGGAGCATTTCGGAACGGGCATTACCCTGTATATCCGGGGGCGGCGTATGGAAAAGGCAATGCAGCTTTTGGAAGAAAAGTCTATGCCCATAAGCGACGTGGCACAGGCAGTGGGCTATATGGATGCCAACCATTTTACCCGGGTTTTTAAGCAGCATACCGGCTGTACGCCGAAGAAATGGCAAAAGACATAAAAAAGGCACCTCTAACTTTTTAGAGGTGCCCTGAGACTGTCGATAAACCCGTGAAATGTGCAAATAAGGCTCCCTCTGACGAGGGAGCTGGCTAATTGCCGATTTTAGGCAATTAGACTGAGGGAGAGAAATAACAGGAAGTCTAACCATATTGTATAGACTTTTCTGAACTTTTCAGGTCTTCTCTCCCCCAGTCAGCCTGCTCGGCTGACAGCCCCCTCGTCAGAGGGGGCCAAGGGGAAAGGTTGAAACACATAAGGCACCTCTAAAAGCTGTTTTTAGAGGTGCCCTATGTGTTTATTTATGCTTTTTTCGGTATTCCGAGGGGGTCATGGAAAAGGTCTTTTTGAAAAGGTGATTAAAAGCGGACAAGGAGGTATAGCCCACCTTTTCACAGATTTGCAATGTGGTCATAGAGGTGGTGCGCAGAAGCTGCTTGGCATAGGTCAGCTTTTTTTCCGTGACATAATTTACAAAGGTGATGCCGGTATATTCTTTAAACAGAACCGCAAGCCGGGAGTAGGAATAGGGCGTGGCCCTGGACAGTTCCTTTAGGGACAGGTCAAAATTGGAAGGGGTGCTCACATAGATCAAAAAGTTATTAAACCATACCGGATACCGGAGATCAAATACCGTGTCCTGCTCCAAAAAAAGCAGCACCAGCTGGGCGACCAGCAGCTTGGCATTGGCCTCATACTGCTCTTTCGGAAGATTTTGGGTATAAAGGCATTTGTCGTAGATGCTGTTCAGGTCTGATTCGTTAATGGAAAAGGACAGGGGCCTCTGGGCGTTGATCAGCTCGTTCGGGTCCCGATGAGGCCGCAGAAGCTGCTCTGCAAACTGGGAAGAGAAGATAAAATTGAGATTCTGATAGTTTTGCGAGGCGGCGGAAAAAAAGCGCAGCGCGTGCATGTCGTTGGGCCGTATCAGCCAGGCGTCACCGCGCTTACAGCGCTTTTCCTGACCGTTGATGGTATGCATAATTTCGCCCTGCATAACAACAAAGATCTCCCAATGCTCATGGGTGTGCAGAGTGGGATAATCAACGTTTTTCCAGTGAAACGCAACGTCCAGATTGTGGTAGGGACTGGCTAAATCAAAGGACGCTACAGGATCAACCTGACCATTATTCGCAAAATGAGGCGTATTCATATCATTCATATCCCGAACTCCTTTCGAAAAAGTGAGGAAGAACTGTTCATATACTATCACATTTGTGGAAAATATAAAAGCCCACAGTGAAAAAAAGCAAATTTACAGTCAATATCCACAAGAAGTGCGGTCAAAATAATGATAAAATATTGATAGATTACACAATAGGGGTGATATTATCGTGAATAAATGGGAAAAATTCACATTTGACGATCAGTGGAAAATCGCATATATTGCCCATGAAGCTGTGGATGCCCATGCAGTTCCTAAAACCGTTGCGGAGCTCTCTTCTTACGGAGAGGGACAAATGTCAGCCCAAGTACCCATAGAGTTTGCCCTTGCATTGGAACAAAACGGGATCGTTCCCGAGATATATAAGGATCAAAATGTTTTACAGCTTCAAAAGTATGAAGGTTATCATGTCTTTTACGGCTACAGCTTTTCTTATCAAAAAAAGGAGGGCTATATCCCGGAATTGGTGTTTGAGGGGCTGGATACCGTTTGCGAGATTTGGCTCAACGGTCAGCTTTTGGGAAAGACGGAAAATATGTTTATTTCCCATACCTTCCAGCCAAACAACCTGGTGGAAGGGGATAATGAGCTGGTTCTGCATTTCCTGCCGGTGACGATGGAGGCGCGAAAATACGAGGTCAAAGCCGGCAATACCCACATGCCCTATAACTTTGATTCCCTGCACATCCGAAAGGCGCCCCATAGCTATGGCTGGGATATTATGCCCCGAATCGTTACCTGCGGTGTTTTTCGTCCGGTGTATCTGCAATACCGTCCCGTGGAGAGCATCAAACAGGCATATCTGATGACCGTAGCGGCGGATAAAAAGAGAAAAAAAGCATCCCTGCTGTTTTTCTATGAGCTGGATATAAAGGCGGCAGATTTGTCCTCGTATACCATTGAATTGGAGGGTATATGCGGTGACAGCCGGTTTTTTGCAAAAAAGCAGCTGTGGAGTGTGGCCGGAGAGATCTTCCTGGAGGGCCTGCAGGATATAAAGCTGTGGCAGCCCAAGGGAAGCGGCACCCCCTACCTGTATGATGTGTGTGTCACCTTGAAAAAGGATCATGCGGTGCTGGATCGCAAGCAGTTCCGCACCGGCATCCGTACGGTTGCGCTGGAGCGTACCAGTCTGACGGATATGGAGATGTCCGGTAAATTCCAATTTCTCGTAAACGGAGAGAAGGTCTTTATTTTAGGCACAAATTTTGTGCCTATGGATGCGTTCCACTCCAGAGATCGGCAGCGCCTGCCCAAAGCCTGCGAGCTGCTGGAGGATATTGGCTGTAACGCCATTCGGCTGTGGGGCGGCAATGTTTACGAAGATGATGATCTGTATGATTTCTGTGATGAGCACGGCATTTTGATCTGGCAGGACTTTATGATGGCCTGCGGATTGTATCCCCAGGATGAGCGGATGTGCCAAATGCTTCAGCAGGAAGCAACAGCGGTCGTGCGAAGGCTGCGTCAGCACCCCAGCATTTTGCTGTGGGCCGGCGATAATGAGGTAGACCAGTTTGCGTACTGTGTCAACTTCCGCCGAAATCCCAATGACAATATTCTCACAAGACAGGTGCTGCCGGCGGTGATTCGGGATGAAGATCCCGCAAGACCTTACCTGCCCAGCTCCCCGTTTATTGATGGGCAGTGCTTTGGGAAGGATCCCGGCATGTTCTCTGAGCAGCATTTGTGGGGACCGAGAGATTACTTTAAGAGTACATATTACAGCAAAAACATTGCCCACTTTGCCAGCGAAATGGGGTATCACGGTTGCCCTGAGCCGGCATCTATCTACAAGTTTATCTCCGGGGAAAAGGCGTGGCCGTGGCAGCAGAATGAAGACTGGATCATTCACTGCTCCAATCCTGCCAAGGAGGGCCCCTGGACATACCGCATTAAGCTGATGGCAGATCAGATTCGGGAGCTGTTTGGCTTTGTTCCCGAGAATATAGAGGATTTTGCCCTTGCCAGTCAGATCTCTCAGGCAGAGGCCATGAAATTCTTTATTGAGCTGTTCCGTATGGATAAGGGAAAACGGGGCGGTATTATTTGGTGGAATCTGATCGACGGCTGGCCGCAGTTTTCCGATGCCGTGGTGGATTACTACTACCAAAAGAAGCTGGCCTATCATTACATTAAAAATGTACAGCAGCCGTTCCTGCTGGCTTTCTCAGAACCGGAGAACTGGAGCATTGGGCTGAAGGCAATCAATGACACAGGCAAGGTTTTGCCCTGCAGCTATGAGGTGAAGGATGCTTTGACGGGTCAGGTGCTGACTACCGGTGAAGCGTCGGTGGGAAATGAGGTGCTTCTGCTGGAACAGATCCCGTATTCTTATGCAGAAAAGCGCATCTTGATGGTGTCGTGGAAAACCCCCTTGGGGTCGGGACAGAATCACTACCTAAGCGGATATGTGCCATTTGCGTACGATACATATAAAAAATTCTTGAATCAATATGGAGGAATGAACAATGAAAAAGAGTAAGTACCTAAACCGTATTGTGGCTTTGCTGCTGGCACTGGTGATGAGCCTGGGTCTGGTAGCCTGCGGCGGAGGCTCCGGTTCCGGCGGACCTGAGGGGAATGCTGAATCGCTGGATACCGAGCGTACCCAGCTATTTATCCACAACTTTAACGGTGGTTACGGCGTGGAGTGGCTGAAGCTTGTGAAGGACCGCTATGAAGAACTTCATAAGGACGATGTCTATGAAGAAGGCAAAAAGGGTATTCAGATCATCATTAACAACGAAAAAGCGCTGGCCACCGAGCTGGAAGACAAGATCCTGCACAACAAGGAAGAAATCTACTTCGCAGAGAAGGCATTCTACTATTCCTTGTTGAACAAAGGCGTTTTGGCAGACATTACTGAAGCGGTTACCGGTGATATGGCATCTTACGGTGATCCTGCCGGCACCACAATTGAAGGCAAGATGTACGAGGAGCAGAAGCAATACTTAGGTGTAGATGAGAATGGTCAGACCAAGTACTACGCGATTCCCCATTACGCATCCTACACCAGCCTGATGTACAATGTGGACCTGTTTGAAAAGGAAAAGTACTATTTTGCAAAGGATGTAACCGATGCACAGAATATTGAGGACTACTTCATCGTCAGAAGCACCGATGAAAAGAGCGCCGGCCCCGACGGTCAGTATGGCACTGCCGATGACGGCCTGCCCGCAACCTATGAGGAATTTTTCATTCTGTGTGATTACATCGCTTCCAACGGCCAGACGCCTATGAACTGGAACGGCGCGAACCGGGATGACTACCTTGGAAACCTCCTGCAGGCACTGCTGGCCAATGTTGAGGGCAGAGAGCAGACCATGCTGAACTTCACGATGAACGGCACTGCTGAAAACTTGGGCACCGTTACAGGGGCTGGTTTTGTGAAGGACGCACAGCCCACCACCATTACTGCCTCAAACGGCTACGAAATGCTTCGGACCGAGGGCAGATACTACGCACTGAGCTTCCTGCAGCAGATGGTATCCAACGATGCTTATTATAATGAACTGGGCTACAACACCGCGTATTCCCACATGAACGCCCAGGAGGATTTCCTCTACGCCGGTCACGACAACGGTCAGACGGCCCCCATTGCGATGCTGGTAGAGGGCACCTGGTGGGAGAACGAGGCACAGGCCACCTATAAGGATATGGTTGACGCTATGGGCGACAGCTATTCTCAGCAGAACAGAAAGTTTGCGATCATGCCTCTGCCCAAGATTGATGCCGATGCGCTTGGTGTGAACACCCTGTGCGAGAACAGCTATTCTCTGTGCTTTATGAAGGCAAATATCGAAGAGTGGAAGAAACCCATCGCATTGGACTTCATCCAGTTTGCTTATTCCAACCAGGCACTGGTTGAGTTCTCTCAGGTAACCAATACGCCCAAGGCACTGAAGTATGAGATCACAGACGAACAGATGACCCAGATGACCAATTTCGGTCGTTCCGTTATGGAACTGCAGAAAAATTCCGAGATCGTATTCCCGTATTCCGCTGAGCCCATTTACGTGAACCAGGCAGGCAGCTTCGCCATGGTGGATATGTGGGAGAGCACCGTTGGCGGCACACATTACGGCAGCCCCAGCGTGCCTATTCGTAAGGGCGATGTAGATTTGGCGGATTACTTTAACGGCATGCTCAGCCAGTATAAGAATATCTGGGGGCAGATGGTTTATTAAGCAGCATAAGCATAAGGAGATGGAACGATGAAAAAACACTTGAGACTCATCAGCGCGATACTGTGTTTTGCTGTTGTTGCCGGAGTCTTGTTTGTGGGTGAAATCGAAGCAAAAGCGACATGGCTGCCTGCGGAAATCGAGCAGCAGTATGACCTGGGAACCATTTTCACCGTGCCCCAACGGGAAATGAATGTTGACGGGCAGCAGGCTGAGGTCACTGCGGTTGTACGCTTGCCCGACGGAACTGTTACCTCCAGGCAAGAAATTGCCCTGAACGATGCGGGCAAATACACAGTCGTGTACACAGCTGTAGTCAATGGTAAGGTATATGTGGATGAGGTTTCTTTCCTGGTAATGCAGGAATTTTGCGTGTTGACCTCGGAGGATTCCACCGCGGTTTACGGGAAAGCGCCCAGTGTTCAGGGCGTATCCGGCTTGCATGTATCTCTGAAATACGGCGATAAGCTGAAATTGAATGCTCCTATTTCCATAGATGCGTTGGAAGACGGTATGCTGATCCAGGGCTTTGTTATTCCTGAAAAGGTTGGAACGCTGGATTATGAAAAGCTGTGCTTCCAGTTCACGGATGCGGAAAATCCTGAAATTACATTATATATGTCTGTGCGACAGTACGCGGACAGTCCGGAGATCAGAGCTTCCTACGTTACCGCCGGCGGTAACGGTCAGGAGATCATCGGCTTCGATGACTACGCGGACAAGTTCTGGACAGAGGGTCTGTGGGGAAGAAATATTTACCACGGCTTCGCCTATGAATGTACCGATGTGCTGAACACCGGTATCAATCTGAGCCTTGACACGGCCACAATGCAGGTCCTTGCAAACGGCAATATGGTTGTGGACTTAGACAGTGTAGAGTATCAGAAGTCCCCTTGGGGCGGTTTCCCCAGCGGCAAGGCGTATTTGACTGTCTGGGCAGAAAACTACAAGGGTCTTACAGCCAACTTCTTCCTGAGCACTGTTGGCGATCTGGACCTGTCTCAGAAGATCATCAAGGACACCGAGCCGCCTGAATTTCAAATACAGACCCCGTATGAAACACCTCCGGCAGCCGTAAAAGGCGGCATCTACAGCGTGCCTGCCGCAACAGCGAAGGATAATACCGGCACAGTATCTGATGTACGGGTATCTGCCTGGTACAACTACAGTGCTCCGGATGCCTCGATTTTAAATATTGAGGACGGACATTTTGAAACAAACTATGTAGGCGATTATGCCATTGTTTACGAGGCTACCGATGCCTATGGCAACCTGGGACGGGAGATTTTGTGGATCAAATCGCTGGAACAGGTGGAAAAGCCTACCATTGCGTTTGTCGGTGAGGCCAAAACCCAATATGTGTTGGGCGAATACTTCGTGCCTGCCGAATACACCACCACCTGCCACAGCGGTCTGCCTGTTGTGCGGATCTTTACCACCGTAAACGGTGCGCAGACGGTGCTGACGGAAGGATACTTCTTTGAGACAGCGGGGCAGTATCAGCTCACATATCAGATCACCGACTGCGCCGGCCAGAGCCAAACCCTGGAACAGACCATTCAGGTCGATATCGGAGACAAGCCGATCATGGTAGACCGGATCGAGCTGCCGGAGTATCTGATCGAGGATTCCCAGTATACCTTCCCCAGCGTGTACTTCAATGATTACCGCGGCGGCACGGTAGAGAAAAAATTAGCCACAGGCAAGATCCAAGATGCCGCCGGTACTACTGCGATAGAGGCGGGAAAGCCCTTTGCGGTCCGCGTGGAAAACAATATGGACCCGGTGAGCATTGTGTTTGAATGTGAGGGCGCGGTTTATCAGGTGGAAAGACCGGTCATCAAGGCATTTGACTCCGACGAAGGCAAGACAAGACTGTTTTTGGAAAACTATTTTGTAGGTCAGGGCTTTACCTGCACCCGCGAGGAAAAGGGTGTGCTCTTTACAGTCGATGCGCCCGATGCCCATTGGACCTTTGCCAACCCCTTATTGGCGACCGACTTCTCTATGGTGCTTGAGGGCGTAGCGGGCAAGGCGGACTTTGATGGTATGGTACTGACCTTCCGGGATTCTGCAGACACCTCCAAGTGCTTGGCGGTGGAGCTGCTTCAAAAAAATGGCGTCCTGGGTGTTCGGATGGGCAATACCGTCCTTTATATGGGCGAGGTCAGCTTGAATGCGGGCCATCAGGTGCGCATTACCTATGGGGAAGGCAAGCTGAAAATTGCCGGCTTTGATATTGATATCGGTGAATTTACGGACTTTGATTCCCACTATCTTACCCTTTCTATGGCCTTCCGGGAAGCGGATGCGGGCGCACAGCTTCGTTTGGTGTCCCTAAATAACCATACATTAAACAACTCCAACCGTGACCGTGTGGAGGCTTGGATTGATGTGACCGGCAGCTACGGCGGTCGCTTCGAGGCAGGCACGCAGATCGTTCTGCCGGCGGCTTATGCGGCGGATGTGCTCAATCCCAATATTACATTCCACCTCACCGTGAAGCAGGGCAATACAGTCGTTACTGCCGATGACGGTACGTTACTGGAAAATGTTGACCCCAACCGGGAGTACACCATTACCGCCACAGCGGAAGGTCGGTATGATGTGATTTATACCACCGAGGAAAGCTTTAGCGAAAAAGAAGGCGGTCTTACCTATGTTTTGCATATTGTGGATGGCTCTGCGCCTGTGATTGAGTTCAAGGGCGATCTGCCCACGAAAGCCAAGACAGGCGATGCGCTTTGCATTCCGGAGTTTACCGTATCCGACAGCAAAACTCCGGCAGAGGAGCTGATCGTACTCAAGACTGTTACCGGTCCCAGCGGCGTGATCGTTACGATCCCGGCAGATTCCAATTCTGTATGGGCTGCCCAAGCCGGAACGTATAAATTCACCGTTATGGCGGTAGACAGTGACGGCTATATCTGTAACAAGACCTGGTCTGTGACGGTTACAGATGACGGAAAGTAAGGAGGCGGGGATATGAACAGAAAAATCAAGGCGCTTTGTGCCGGATGTCTTTCCCTGATGCTGCTGCTTTCCGGTTGCGGCGGAAAGGGCACCGGCGACCAAAACGCGTCTGCGGTAAAACCGGTAGAGGATTATGTGTCCCACAAGGTGAATGCCACGCTGCATCAGGTATCTGTAACAGAAAGCCCCCGACCCTTTGTGGTGAACGGGGCATCGGATTACAAGCTGATCGTGGCAGAAGGAGCGGCAAACGAAACTGCCGCAGACTATACCCAGCGTTATGTGGAAAGGGTTACCGGCTGTCGGCTGGAATACGCCGAGGCATCCCAATTTGATACAGGCGGAAAGTTTATTGTTTTCAATGATGCCGATCTGTTTAAAAAGGCAGGCCTGACGATGCCTGCCGTGGATCTGGACAGTACCGGCTACTATATTAAAACTTCTGGCGACAATGTGTTTTTAATGACACAGCAGGATTTTGGCGCACGGTATGCGGTGATTGCGTTTTTGAAGCATGTTTTGGGTATGCAGGTCTACGGTCAGGACACCTTTGTCTACACCAAGGATGGCACCACACTGCCGGATATGGAAATCACTGAAAAGCCGGACATTGGCAACATTCTGCTGGGCAACTGGCGTGACACCTTCTCCGCAGATGCCCTGTATTTGATGGGATATTCGGATTATAAGACCCAGTTTTTAAGCATTCAGAATCAGGATAACCATACCAGCTTACTGTACCTGCCGGTAGAGACCTACTACCAGGAGCATCCGGCGTGGTTCTCGGCGCAAAAGGATCAGCTTTGCTATACTGCCGGCGGCGATGCGGAGGAGCTGGATGCAATGACCTCCGAAGCGGCACGGGTAATGCTGGAAAATATTATGGCAAACCCGAATATCCACGCAGGCCAGTTTACCATGGCCGACACCTGGACCTCCTGTCAATGCCAGGCCTGTAACGACTCTGCAAAGCAGTACGGTACCCGCAGTGCGGCAGTTATTCAGTTTACCAATATGCTGAGCCGAAAGATCCAAAGCGGTCTGCAAAAATATGCCGATGAAAACGGCACGGAAAAGAGAGATTTTACATTATACCTAATGGCGTATCACAAGTTTGTGGAACCGCCTGTTGTCAAAAACAGTGACGGCACCTATACCCCCAACGATCCGTCCTTGGTATGTGACGAGGATGTGGGCGTGATCTATGCACCCATCGAGGCCAAATACATTCACAATTTCTATGAGCAGGAAAATGTGGACTCTGCGGAAATGATGAAGGCCTGGTCAACGCTTAGCAGCAAGATGTATTACTGGCTGTATCAGACCAACTATGCAGGCTATCTGTATCCCTTTGACAGTTGGGATTCGGATGTGGAGAACCTTCGGTTCTGTTATGAAAACAAAGTGGATATCGTAATGATTCAGGGTCAGCACAATATGGCTTGCTCCACCGGCTTTACCAGCCTGAAGGTCTATACCGACAGCCTGGCGGCAATGGATCTGAGCCTGAGCTATCAGGATATGGTGAATGACTTTTTCCAAAATTACTACGGCGCAGCCGCAGCACCGATGCAGCAGTATTTTGAGGAGCTGCAGAGCTGGATGCGCTATTTGGAACAGGCTTACCCGGTAGAGTATACCGGTGATATCTATAACCTCCTGGTAGGTGAGAACTATTGGCCCAGAGAAATGCTGCTGCATTGGCAGGATTTGATCGATCAGGCGTATGAGGCGCTGAATGAGGGCAAAAACACCGATCCCAATTATGAAATCTATATGAACCATGTGAAAATGGAGAGTATATTCCTGCGTTATGAGCTGATTACCTCCCACTCCGGAATCTATAGCGCCGAGCAGATTCTGCAGATGAAGCAGTCCTTTAAGGCAGACTGTATCGCGCTGGGTATTACCCATGAGTATGAGCAGCGTGAACTTACGGAAGTCTACAGAGATTGGGGAATCTCTTAAAACTTAGGGAAGCCTCTGAAAATACCTTTCAGAGGGTTCCTGAAAATAAAATATGAAAGGATGTTATTATGCAAAAAACGGCAAAGAAAGTTTGTTCTCTCTTGTTGGCACTTGTGTTGATTCTGGGTACGCTCCCCATCAGCGCACTTGCCACCGAATCCGGCACGACCCAATGGGTTGGCACGGATTTGCAACTGGGCGAAGACCTGACATTGCGTTTCTACGCAAATATCTCCGCTGAACACGCCACTGACGGCGTGATGACCGTCACGGTGGACGGTCAGACCTACGAGACCTTTACGGTCAGTGAAATGACCGCAGGAGACAATGGCTATGTATTCCCCGTGGCATTGGGCGCAGCCCAAATGACTGCCCAGGTGAAGCTGACCCTGGTTTCCGGCGGCGAGACTGTGTTGGAGAGAACCTCCTCCATCCGCAGCTATGCCGATGCCATTTTGGATGGCAAGTACACCGAGGAAATGAAGAGCCTGGTGAAGTGGATGCTGAACTACGGTGCAGCGGCACAGGGCTACTTCCTGGTCAATACTGCAAATCTTGCCAATGCCGGCTATGAGCTGGGAAGCAATCAGGTAATTCCTGAGGAAGCCCCCAATGTGGATGTTTCCGGCAGCCTGCAGGGTGTAAAGTATTACGGTGCAAGTATGGTGCTCCGCAGCAAGATCGCTCTGCGCTTCTATTTCGCAGTCAGCGGCAGCGGAAGCTACACCTACACCTGCAACGGTAAGGCTTGTGATGCTGAGCCCAAGGACGGCTTGTTCTATGTGGAAGTGCCGGATTTGAATCCGCAGGCGATGAACGACAAGGTTCAGGTTGTTGTTTCTGACGGCACGGACAGTCTGAGTGTCAGCTACAGTCCTATGGACTACATCACCCGTATGTACCGTAAGGATTCCAGCAGCGCCGCACTGAAAAATATGCTGACCTATGCAGCAGATTACTTTGATGCCGCTGAAGGCTATGTAAACGGCACAGAGGAAAACCTCGTGGTTCGTGATACCTTTGCAGTGGGTGCTTACGGCGCAGGGGAGAACTTCACCATCGACCTGAGCGACTACAACGGCGCACTGAAAGGCTTCACCCTGTCCGGCGCTGCGGTAAACGGCACTGCCTTTACTTCTGCAAGCTATGCGGACGGTGTGGTAGCTCTGGATCGTGCAGCGATTCAGGCACTCAGCGGTGAGCAGACCTTGAACCTGACCTTTAGCAATGGTCAGAAAACGATCAATGTTCCCGTGGATGTGGAGCTTTACACGATGGCGATCGGCACTGCTGAAGATCTGCAGGCATTCCCTGCTGTCATGAAGGCAAACCCCACCGGTCACTATATCCTGACCAATGATATTGATATGAAGAATGTTGCATACTCCAACGATGCAACTGTACCCTTCGCCGGCACCTTTGACGGCCAGGGCTACTCCATCTTCAATATGAACTCCAAGGCTTCCCATGTAGATATGCTGGGCGGCTTCTTCGGAATGTACTTCGGTGCGAATGACACCGGTGTTGAGGTGGAAGGCGCAGTTCTGAAGAACATTTCCTTCGTCAATGCTACTGTATGGGGCAGAGGCTCCTTCCTGGCAATGCGGGGCCAGGGCGCAGTGGAAAATGTGTACCTCCGTGTGAATATTCAGGATCTGTTTGCCCACGTGGAAGATCCCAACCCCTGGTACAACAGCACCAGCGTTCTGTTTAACGTTGCCTACTGGGATATTGAACTGAAGAACGTGATCGTGGAATACAACGAAGCCCTGACGGACAATAACGGCTGGGGTTACGCACTGGGCCAGATCTACGGCAGTAACAGCGAAAGCAATTTCTTCGTTCTGGGCGCAGACAACTACTACGGACAGGGTGTAGAACCCAACTACGCAACGCTGGAAGCCGGCTGCTATGCCGACCGTGTGGCATTTAAGCAGGCTGCTCCGGGCCTGACTGCCTTTGACAGCAGCTTCTGGACCATCGTAGACGGCTTCCCTGTACCCAACAATCTGGTGGGTACCGATTATGCAAACTCCCCTGTTTACAACGCAACTGCTGACCTGAAGAATCCTGTTTACGCAGAAAAGGGTGCAACCGTTGCCGAGTATGACTTTGGCGCACAGCAGTCTGTGGTTGCATATACCGCACTGAAGTCCGCCACCCTTAACGGTGAGGCCATCACTGCCGCTTACAGTAGCGGCAAGCTGACCCTGACCGGTGATGCACTGGCAACCCTGACCGGCGAAGCCCAGCTGGTGCTGGTCTTCGAGAACGAAAGCAAAGTTCTTTCTGTGAACGCTACGGTCGTCCCCTGTGATATGATCATCAACGACGCGGATGAGCTGAAGGCTATGCCTGCGGCAATGAACGCAAATCCCAGCGGCGTATTTGTCCTGGGTAACGATATCCAGTTCTCCGGCACTTACGATTGCAACACCTATTCAACCCATTTTTCCGGTACCTTCGATGGACAGGGCTATGTCATTTATGACTTTGCAACCAAGCTTTGGGAGAGCGCATTCATGGGCCTTGTTGGTGATACCCTTACCCCTGAAGGCGTAATCAAGAATGTCTCCTTTGTAAATGTTTACAACGAAAAGATGGGCCCGATCATTGCCCACAATATGCAAGGCACGATGGAGAATGTTTACATCCGTGTCAATCAGAATCCCCACAATCACGCCGGCGAATACAACAACCTGTTTGGTACTTACACAATGGCCACAGCAAAGATCAACAATGTTGTTGTAGAGCACACCGTATCTGCTGTTGGCGCCGCAAACCCGGTTTACGTCCTTGGCAATGCGGCCGGTACCTATAACGGCCTGTATGTCATTGGCGCAGACAATGTTGTGGCAAATAACATCCAGATCACCGGCACATTTGAGGCTTTCGCTGACCGTGCTGCCTTTGATGCAGATGTATCTGCCTGGGACGGCAACGGCTTCTGGACTGTTGTGGACGGCTTCCCCGTACCCACACGCCTGGTTGGCACGATTTATGAACAAGCACCGATGCCTGAGGAGACAGTAGAGCTGACAGCCGACTGCTATGTTGGCTCCGGTGACTCTTTCGTGATCGACTTCAGTGAGATCCCCGTAGCAAACCGCACCGGCGCAACCCTGAACGATGCCAAGGTCGATGCCCGGAGCTTTGATTCTATCTCCTGCAACTACACTGCCGCAAAGGTTACTTTGGATGCTGCGACCTTGGGCGAAATGAATATTGGTGACAGCAAGACTGTTACGCTGATCTTTGTTTCCAACACCAAGGTGCTGTATGTAAAGGCTACTGTTACAAAGCGGGATGTGGTGGAGATCTCCTCTGCCGCTGAGCTTCAGAACTTCCCCGCCCTGATGGCAGCAAATCCCTCCGGCTACTATGTGCTGACAAACGACATTGATATGGATGGGGTTTCCTATAGCAATAGCTTCGAGGGCAACTTCACCGGTATCTTCGACGGCCAGGGCTACACCATTTATAATCTGTGCACCAAGGCCAGTGCCGACGATACCCTCCACGGCTTCTTTGGTAAGAACTTTGGTCAAGAGGGTGTGCCTCAGCACTCCGCAACCCTGAAGAACATCTCCTTCGTAGATGCTGTTGTTTGGGGCAAGGGCGCTTTCCTGGCAATGAACGGCAGCGGCACACTGGAAAATGTGTATATGAACTGTATCATTAAGGATCTGGTTGCCGATGTAAACGATCCCAACCCCTGGTACAACAGCACAAGCGTTCTGTTCAACAAGGGCAAATGGTATCTGACAGCCGACAAGGTGATCGTGGAGTACGCAGAACCTTTGACGAACAATAACGGTTGGGGCTATGCTGTAGGCTTCCCCGACAATGTTGGCGAGTTTGATAACTTCTACGTTGTAGGCGCAGACCAGTACTATGGTCAGATCGGCCCCTACTCCGAGCAGGCTACCAATACGGCTTGCTATGCTGACCGTACTGCCTTCGGCAACGCCGGTACAGACTTCAGTGTCTGGTATACTTCCGGCTTCTGGGCTGAAGATCCTGCTACAAAGACTCCTGTTCCCGCATCTCAGGTCGTATTTAACGACTATAACGACGGCTATGCCGCCGGTACAGTCCACGATGTGACCGTGCGTGCCGCAACCCGCAAGTTTGTAAGCGGTGGAAGCTCTGATTATAAGGTTGTCGCAGCTTCCGATGCCCAGAGCCAGCTTGCCGCCACCTACCTGATCGGTATCGTGAAGAACGCCACCGGCGTGACCTTGTCTACCGGAGCCTACTCCGGCAGCGGCAAGCACATCGTGATCAACGACACGGATGCGTTCGCAGCCGCAGGGCTGAGCATGCCTGAGACCGACTTGGGTACTGCAGGTTATTACATCGTCACCAGCAATGACAATGTATTCATTATGACCGGCAAGGAAACCGGCGCGCAGAATGCAGTGCTTGCATTCCTGAAGCACGTGGTAGGTATGGAAGTCTACGGCGTAGACACCGTAGTATTTACCAAGACCGGCGAAACCATGCCGGATATGGTGATCATCGAAAAGCCCGATATCCCCAACCATATAATGGGCAACTGGCGTGGCTACTACGAGACAGCCGGCGAACTCTCCGGCCGTTACCTCCTGGGCTACACCCACTTCTCTCACCAGTTCCTGCAGAAGAACGGCGCGGATAACCATACTTCTATGCTCTACCTGCCTTACGACACTTACGGCAAATCCGTTATTTTGGGCGGTAAGGGTCACAGCAAGTGGTACTCCAAGCGTGGATTGTTCCAGAGCCCCTCGCAGCTTTGCTACAATGCACAGGGCGACGCAGATGAGCTTGCGGCAATGGTAGATGAAGCCGCTACACAGATCCTCAATGAGCTGAACAAGGCAGAAAATGCAGCGATCACCATGGGTCAGTTCTCCATTATGGATAACGAAGACTGCTGTAACTGTGACGCTTGTAAGGCGGACCTTGCAAAGTACGGCTCCAACAACGGCGCGGTTGTTGAGTTTATGAATCTGCTGAGTGCAGAGATTCAGGAAAGACTGCAGGCACAGGCAGATGAAGCTGGCACTGCAAAGCGTGAGTTTACCCTCTATTTGATGGCTTACAACGCATACGAGGACGCACCTTCTATGAATCTGAGCGAGATTCACTTCCATGAGAATCTGGGCGTGATCTATGCACCCATTGACGCATCCTATACCCATAGCTTCTATGAGACCCAGAACGCTGATGTAGCAACCAATATGCGCAACTGGGCAACCCTCAGCGATCACCTGTACTACTGGCTGTATGAGACCAACTTCAGACACTATATGATCCCCCACGATTCTTGGACCACCAGCGTGGAAAACCTGCGTTTTGCATACGAGTGTGATGCAGATATCGTGATGATCCAGGGTCAGCATAACCAGGCGTATGCTACAGGCTTTACCGCACTGAAGGTTTACCTGAACAGTGTTGCCGGTCAGAATGTAAATGCAATGAACGATGGCGGCTATCAGAGAGCAGTCAATAGCTTCTTTGCAAATTACTACGGCAAGGGCGGCAACGAGATGCAGCAGCTGTTTGAGGAGCTGCAGGCTTGGATGAACGGCCTGTCCGGTCAGTACACCGGTCAGATCAACTTCGGCAACAGTGACGCATTGGCCAGTGCTGCATACTGGCCCAAGGATATGCTGGTCAGCTGGCTGAGCCTGGTAGAGAAGGCTGAAACGGACGCCGCAGGCGATGCAAAGGCACTCAAGCACATCCGGGCAGAAGGCATCTTTATTCGCTATATGCTCATTGAGTTCTACGGCGACACATATTCCGCCAGCGAGCTGGCAGCGATGAAGTCCTCCTTCAAGGAAGACTGCGCCGCGCTTAGTATCGTAAAGGCTACCGAATTTGACAACGTCGCAGATCTGTGGAGCTAATTGAGCACAAACCATTTGATAAGCATAAAGCCCCGGCGGTTCGCCGCCGGGGCCACCCCCCCAACAGTAGGTGCGACCTGTGGTTATTCCGATGAACACGGTGTGTAGCCAGAGGTAGCCCCTATAAACAAAAAGGAGCGTAATGAAACGCTCAAAAAGGAACTTTCTGAAATTAAAGGAGGAATACTGGAAATGAAGAACCGGATTTCCAAGAGAAATTGGCGCACTGTAGCACTGTGTGTAATGCTGATCGCGGCAATGGCAATTTCTTTGGCTGCTTGTAAACAGCAGGGTGACGCCAATGTCACGATCTCCTTAAACAAGTCCAGCATGCAATTAGATGTTTATGAAACCTTTGTATTAACCGCAGAGGTGACCGGCTCTCAGGAGACACCTGTTTGGACGGTGGAAGACAGCTCTGTTGCCACGGTGGATAACGGCACAGTCACCGCAGTGCAGGAGGGTACAACCGTTGTCACAGCGACAGTAGGGAACGCTTCAGCCTCCTGCACTATACAGGTTGTGAACTCTTATATCTCTCCTGTTTTGGTGGTAAACACACCGGATATCTTTTTGGGTCTGAATGAGTCCTATACGGTAGAAGTGGGCGTACGGTATAACGGCGAGGCGGTTACAGAGCCTCTCAGCTTCAACTGGGCACTGAGTGACGATGCGCAGGAGGAAAGAGTTTCCTTGAACCCCAATGAGCGGGGCGCGGAAATTACGGCGCTTTCCTATGGCACCACCGCCTATACGGTCAGCACCACCTACCGCGGTATGGTCCTGGCACAGAGCATAAACATCAAGGTGACCAATTTGGATATTACCTTTGATATTGCCAATTTGGAAAAGTCCGCGTTTGCATACAAAGCAGAGCTGGGACTGTTTAAAACCGACAAGGATATTACCGAGATCCTCCCCGTTGTCACGGTGTACGATAAGGGCGTAAAGGTAGAAGATCCCACGATCACCTGGATCAGCTTGGATCAGGATATTGCCACCGTCAGTGAAGATGGCAGGATCGTGGGTGTTAGTGCCGGTACAGCCCGTATTGTAGGACTGTATGACCATGCGGAGCTTGCCATCAATGCGGTGATTTATCGAAGCATGGTAGAGAAAAAGAATGTGGATGTGGAGCAGGCTGCCGGATATGTACTTAGTACCTCTCGTTTTGCCGGCGCCGGTGAGGTGACCGATGTTCTGTTTAACGGAGAGAGCGTTCTGAAGGAGATCAAGGACGGCGCGCTCTACCTGAATGACGAGATGCTGCCTTCCATTGGCAAGCCTGTGGAGCTGTCTGTGATTGCGGAAAAGGCGGAGTTTGTCACAGAGGGTACGATGGCGACCTTTGTCATCAATTCCGAATCGGAGCTGAACAGATTCCCCCGGTATGCGGCAAGCTACCCCAATGGCTATTACATTTTGGGCAATGACATCCAATGCGGCGGCACCTATTCCTCCAATGTCACTGAGCCGTTCTTAGGCACTTTTGACGGCCGCGGACACGCGATCTATAATTTTACCACCTCCGACGAAAATCGTTTCGGTCGCGGCCTTTTTGGTGAAACATTCGGCGCACCGGGTGTGAATGAGGCCACAATAAAGGATATTGCCTTTATCAACGCCAACCATTCCGGAACCGGCGCGATGATCGCGCAAATAGGCGGCGGTCTGATGGAAAATGTTTATATCAATGTCTCTCTGACCGACCTGAAGACAGGCGGCGGTCACAGCAGCACCACCGTTTTGTTCTCCTATATGTACGGTTCACTGGAAACAAAGCAGGTATTGATAGAGCACAACATTCCCATGGTCAATGTAGGCGAGACCGGCTATGCGCTGACCAATTTGGGTGAGTATGGCAAATTTAGCGGCCTGTATATCATTGGTGCAGATCATGTCTATCACCAGTTGGTGGATAGCCAGTCCGGCGCAGATCGATACGGTGCGTATCCCACATACAGGGATTTCATTCAAAGCGGCAGAAGCATGGGCGGCTGGGGCAATTCGTTCTGGGCGACCATTGGATCCGTTGCCTATCCCAGAGGCCGCAACATCCACGCAAGCTATATGCCCACAGTCACAGCGGCTGCCGAGACGTTGTCCGGTACCACCGTTGCCATGGAAAATCTGGGCTTCCTGGATGAAGTGGTACTGTCCGGAGAGACCAAAAAACTTGGCGTAAAGGTTGAAAATAATCTGATTATTATTCCTGACGAAATTCCCGATGATTCTGTGCTGGATATTACTGTGCGTTCTGTATTCAACCATAGTAATGCCGTGAAGCTCAGCATTAAGGTGGATTATGCAAAGCAGATGATGCTTGATGAGCAGGTACTGGTGAGCAAACGGACTGCAGAGACATTCAGTATAGACCTGTCCTGCTTTGCTGAGGAGCTGGAGGGTTTCCTGATCCAGTCTGCTTCTGTGGACGGCAAGAACTTCTCCTCTGCCACCTATGCCGACGGGATGTTAACACTGGATACCGCAACCTTAGGCGATATGGTTGAAGAAGGTCAGATTTTTGCCAATTTCGCAAAGGGTAACGATCTGGCACTGGTGAAGATCAATATTTTTGCCAGCGATATGGCGATTTGCAGCGCAGAGGATCTGCAGCGCTTCCCGGAGATTATGCAGAAATATCCTTCCGGTTACTATATTTTAGGTGACGATATCGACTATACCGGCTATACTTATACCAATAATAATGATGTGTCCTTTACCGGTATTTTTGACGGTCGGGGCTACACCATTTACAACCTGCGCACCAAGACCAGCGCCAGCGATGCCCTCCACGGCTTCTTTGGTATGAACTTTGGCTTAGAGGGTGCGCCGCAGCACTCCGCAACCTTGAGAAACATCTCCTTTGTGGGTGCCACCGTTTGGGGCAAGGGTGCTTTCCTGGCAATGAACGGCAGCGGCACACTGGAAAATGTGTTTGTGTACTGTACGATCGAGGATCTGGTCGCCGATGTAAACGATCCCAACCCCTGGTACAACAGCACCAGCATCCTGTTCAACAAGGGTAAATGGTATCTGACAGCGGATAAGGTCATTGTGGAATACAAAGAACCCTTGACCGATCATAACGGTTGGGGCTATGCCGTGGGTTTCCCCGACAATGTTGGCGAATTTGATCACTTCTATGTTGTAGGCGCAGATCAGTATTACGGTCAGCTCGGCACCACCTCCGCGGAAGCCGGTTCTGTGGGCTGTTATGCAAACCGCGCGGACTTCGTTGCCGCAAAGAACAATTTGACCGCGTGGGATGGAAACGGCTTCTGGACGGTTGTGGATGGCTTCCCCATTCCCAACAGACTGATTGATATAAACCTGGATAAGCCCTTTGGCGAGCCCGTGGAGCTTGCAGGTATGACCTATGTGGATACCGCGGCCGGCCAAGATACCTTTACGGTTGATTTTGGCGAGCAGAAGGCGCTGGTAGAGGGTGCAGAGCTCACAGATGCATCCGTAGAGGGCAAGAAGTTCACCACCGGATCCTACGCTGACGGCATCCTCACACTGGACTGCGGAACAGTCAGTGAAATGGCAGGAGAGAAGACGGTCATACTGACCTTTGAAAAGGGCAGCAAAAAGATCACCGTTCACGCAAAGATCGCTGTCTGCACAATGCTCATTAGTGATGCGGACGAGCTGAGTATGTTCCCCACAGTGATGAAAAAGCATCCGGATGGATACTATGCTCTGGATAACCACATTGATTATGCCGGATATACTTATTCCAACAATGCAACCATTCCCTTTACCGGCACTTTTGATGGCCGCGGCTATACCATTTTCAATTTCTGTTCCAAGACCTCTGCTACAGATGCCACCGGCGGCTTCTTCGGCAAGCTTTTCGCTACAAACGGCAACGGTGTAGAGCTGCCCGGCACACTGAAGAACATCTCCTTTGTGGGTGCTACTGTCAAGGGCTACGGCGGCTTCCTGGCGATGCTGGGACAGGGCACATTGGAAAATGTGTATATTCAGTTTGATATTGAGAATATGCAGGCAGGTGCGGCAGACGGCACCCAGAACCACTGGTATCACAGCACCAGCATTCTGTTCAATATCGGATACTGGAATATCCCCATCAAGAATGTGGTTGTGGAATACAATGAGCCGTTAAATAATCCCAAGGGCTGGGGCTATGCATTCGGTCAGATTTACGGCAGTTATAACGTAAACGACCTCCTCATTGTGGGTGCAGATAACTTCTACCAGCAAGGAATGGGCGCGCACTACAGCACGATGCAGGCTGACTGCTACTTAAGCCGTGACGATCTGAAGGCAAAATCACCCGATCTTTCCGCTTTTGAAAACGACTTCTGGACCGTTGTGGACGGCTATCCTGTGCCTAAAAAGCTGGTGGATTATGTTCCCCCCGCCAAGGAGGAAACGGTTGACCTGAGCGCAGTGACCTTTATAGATTCCACGGGCGATACATTTACTGTGGACTTTGGCGAGGAAAAGAGCCTGGTTGCAGGGATGTCTCTGCAGTCTGCCAAAATCGGAGGCAAGGCCTTCACGATTGCAGATTACAATGACGGCATCGTCACACTGGATATGGCAACGGTTCGGGATTTGGTGGGCGAGAACACTGCAAGCCTGATCTTCAAGAGTGCAACCAACACCTTGATCGTGCGGGCAAAAACCATTATGTGCACCAAGGTTATTCGCACGGCTGAAGATCTGCAGGCATTCCCTGATGCAATGAAAAAGACCCCTGACGGCTATTTTGTACTGGGGAATGACATCGATTTTGCCGGATATACCTATTCCAACAACGCAACCATTCCCTTTACCGGCACTTTTGACGGCTGCGGCTATACCATTTTCAATTTCTGTTCCAAGACCTCTGCTACAGATGCCACCGGCGGTTTCTTCGGCGAGCTCTTCGCTACAAACGGCAACGGCGTGGAACTGCCCGGCACACTGAAGAACATCTCCTTTGTGGATGCCACCGTCAAGGGCTACGGCGGATTTTTGGGAATGAAGGGACAGGGCACATTGGAAAATGTGTATATTCAGCTTGATATTGAGAATATGCAGGCAGGTGCGGCAGACGGCACTCAGAACCACTGGTATCACAGCACCAGCATTCTGTTCAATATCGGATACTGGAATATCCCCATCAGGAATGTGGTTGTGGAATACAAGGAGCCGTTAAATAATCCCAATGGCTGGGGCTATGCGTTCGGTCAGATTTACGGCGGTTATAACGTAAACAACTTCCTCGTTGTGGGTGCAAATAACTTCTACCAGCAAGGAATGGGCTCTCTTTACAACACAATGCAGGCTGACTGCTACTTAAGCCGTGACGATCTGAAGGCAAAAGCACCCGATCTTTCCGCTTTTGAAAACGACTTCTGGACCGTTGTGGACGGCTATCCCGTACCCAAAAAGCTGGCCGATCAGTAAAATGATCAGAAACTATAGTATGAAGATTCCGTAAGCATTAAAAATATGGGGATGGTTTGAGCAAGGCTGCCCAAACCTCCTCATGTTTTTGCCATTTTGTACCCTTAAAGGCGGATAACGTAAAAAAGATTGCAGGAGGTACATATTTATGAATAGAATACCAAACCGACACACCCATCAGAAGCGCAGAGATCTGGGATTTTACATGCTCGTAATGGCGTTTCCGGTGATTCAGTTTCTGGTGTTTTATATTGGTGTGAATGCCAAATCTATCATGATGGCCTTCCAAAGAATTGACGTGGCCAATAATACGACCACGTGGACGATGGATAACATCCGCAATGCGTTTCAGATGATGACCGGTAATCCGCAGATGCTGAACATTCTCAGTGTATCCCTTTTGTCGTATTTGCTGACAAACGGGATCGGCATTCCTTTGGCACTGTTTTTCTCTTACTACATTTATAAGAAAATGCCGCTTCACGGCTTTTTCCGCGTGATTCTGTTTTTACCTTCCATCATCTCGGCCATTGTTTTGGCAACCATTTACCAGTTCTTTGTGGAAAGAGCGATTCCGGTGGCATTCAATCAGTTTTTTGATATCAAGACGGAAGGCCTGATGGTCAATCCCGATAGCTGCTACATTTTCCTGGTGTTCTATAATGTACTGATTGGATTTGGCACCACAGTTCTGATGTACTCCAATGCTATGAGCGGCATTTCTGACGAGCTGGCCGGCGCGGCACAAATTGACGGAGCATCTTTGTTCCGGGAGTTCTGGCACGTGAGTCTGCCGATGATATTCCCCACGCTGATGACCTTCCTGGTTGCAGGTGTAGCAACCATCTTTACAAACCATTTCAATCTGTTTTCCTTCTTCGGTGAAAACGCGCCGGATGGCGTGCAAACCTATGGCTATTACCTGTATGTCAAGACGCAGGGGGCAAAATCCATTGCGGAATACCCCATACTCTCTGCAATGGGTATTTTGATGACCGTGGTCGTAGTGCCGGTGACGATGCTTGTAAAGCAGCTACTGGAAAAATACGGCCCCAGCGAGGATTGAGGTGCTGAATATGAGTTTGAAAAACAGAAAAACACTTCAGCAAAGCCGTAAATGGTCTTTTTTCAAGGCGGCGGTGCTGATTCTGCTTGTGATCTATGCTGTTTGTCTGTTCCTGCCGCTGCTTTGGGCATTTATTACAGCTTTTAAAACCCAGCGGGAATTTCGGCTGAACATTATAGGCTTGCCGAAGAACTGGACCTGGAATTTCTCTACCATCTACAATGAGTTTTATGTTCCCGTATCCACACAGACAGGGGCTACCGAGTATGTAAACGTGATGCAGATGCTTATAAACTCTATGCTCTACAGTGTGGGCTGTGCATTTTGCGGAACGCTGATACCCTGCACGACAGCATACCTGTGTGCCCGGTATAATTACCGATTCTCCAAGCTGATCTACTCTGTGGTCATTATCGTGATGGCACTGCCCATTGTAGGCAGCCTGCCTGCGGAGATCAGTATGGCGATGTCTTTGGGAATTTACGATAAAATTTGGGGATTGTGGCTGATGAAGGCACACTTCTTAGGCATCTATTTTCTGGTATTTTTCAATATGTTCCGGGCAATGCCTGCGGCTTATACTGAGGCCGCCCGCATCGACGGCGCAGGCAACTGGATGGTGATGCTGAAGATTATTATGCCGATGGCAAAAAACACCTTCTTCACCGTGATGCTGATAAACTTCATTACCTACTGGAACGATTATCAGACTCCGCTGGTGTACTTACCCTCTTATCCCACCCTTGCACTGGGCATGTATCGGATGTCCTATATTACGATCAATGAGCTTTCTACCGTTCCGATGCGTATGACTGCCGCGATCTTTATGCTGATTCCTACGCTGGCGTTGTTCGCTTGCTTCCATAAGCGTTTGTTGGGGAACTTGACGATGGGCGGTGTTAAGGGATAGTTTTCTTTAGAATAGGAGCGGATCTTAGGTGAAAAGATTTATTTGTATACTGCTGGCGGCAGTTTTGTGCTTGGCAGGCTGCGCCGGGCAGTCAGGGCAG
Organism: Oscillospiraceae bacterium; assembly: GCA_017621795.1. Lineage (GTDB taxonomy): Bacteria > Bacillota > Clostridia > Oscillospirales > Oscillospiraceae > Faecousia. Next base: position 42,686 of record JAGASJ010000001.1, read on the forward strand.
ACTGTTTCCGTTACCTTCCGGCAGGAGGGCTGTGTGGATGTGGTGAAAACCATAGAAAAAGGAGCGGAACTGACGGATATTCCCAGCCCGGTACAGGTCAAAGGCTACCAAACCGTAGTGTGGGATCGGACGGAATTTTCTGCTGTCACCGAAGACACGGTGGTAACGGCTGTTATGCAGCCGATGCAGTATCATGTCCGCCTGGAGCTAAGCGGCGGAACGGTTACCGAATCCGCTCTGCCGGTGGAAAATGATACCTTTGTGATCGAATACAAATCTGACTACGAGCTGCCCCGGGTGGAAAAGGAAGGCTGCGTATTCGACGGATGGTATAGTGACGGTTTATATATCAGCAAAAAGGGCATTTGGGAATACACCTATGTGGAAACCCTGACGGCCCGATGGATCTCCGGGGAACGGGAAATCACCGATCTTGTGGACTTTGTGGTGGAGGTAGAGCGCGGACGGGATGTGGTGATCCTGCAGCTGACCGACACCCAGATCATTGATGCCGGTCAGGCGCGCACCATGGAGCGACTGGGGAATAAAAACCCCCTGACCGAGCAGGGAAAATACACAAACTGCTACCGCTATATCGAAGATGTAGTCCAAAAGACCAACCCGGATCTGATCCTTATGACCGGCGACCTGATCTATGGCGAATTTGACGACAGCGGAAAGGTTTTTCAGGGACTCATTGCCTATATGGAGAGCCTAGGTATTCCCTGGGCACCGGTCTTCGGCAATCACGACAACGAATCCATGATGGGCGTAAGCTGGCAGTGCCAGCAGCTGGAGCAGGCGGAAAACTGCCTGTTTAAACGCAATACACTCACAGGCAACGGCAATTACAGCATTGGCATCCTGCAGGACGGACAGCTGATCAAAACGGTGTTTATGATGGATTCCAACGGCTGTACCAATGCTTTTAAAGATGGCTATGGTGCGCTGAATGAAGCCGGTCAGCCCCTGACCTACAATACCGGCGAGAAGATTAAAACCGAGATCGGCTTTGGCGCAGATCAGGTTGAATGGCTGGAAGAAAGCTGCAAAAATATTGATGCAGCCACCGGTGGCACGGTGGGCAAGCTGCTGGCGTTCCATATTCCCATTTCTCAGTTCGCTACGGGCGCCTATGAATCGGGGTATCAGTCGGATCAGGGCTTGAGCAATAGCGAGCTGTATACCATTGGAGAGGATGTAACTGCCCAAAATGGCGACTTTGGCACAAAGGGGGAAGCCTTTAAGGGCATCCATTCGGAATACGGCTTGTGGAACATCTTGAAAAGGCACAATTTTGAAGGGGTATTCTGCGGCCATTCCCATAAAAACAGTGTCAGCATTCTCTATGACGGCATTCGTCTGACCTTTGGTCTGAAGGCAGGAACCTTTGACCGATATTTAGAATCGGAATTGGGCGGTACAAAGATCACCGTAAGCAAAGACCTGTTTGAAGTAGAGCACGTTTACTACAACAAATAATAGGAGGACACTATGGGTAACGGGTTAACGATTACGAAGAATGTAACAGTGGGCGAAAGCTATGATGTAATCGTTGTAGGCGGCGGTCCTACCGGCAGTGCGGCGGCAATTGCGGCCGGCAGAGCCGGAAGTAAGGTGCTGCTGATTGAACAGGAAAACTGTCTTGGCGGTATGTGGACATCCGGTTTACTGAGCCCTTTGTTTGATGCCCATAATAAAACCGGCATTATGAAAGAGCTGGTGGATGACCTGACTGCCAAAAACGCCTGGGGCGGATTTTGGGAAATCAGCTATATCCAGGAGTATATGAAACATTTTTTGGAGGAAAAGGCACTTTCTGCCGGTGTTACCCTGCTTTATGAAACAAAATACGCCGGCGTTCAGGTGAAAGACGGAACGGTTGAGGGTGTCTTTGTCCGCAACGTAGAGGGCGAAACCTACTATAAAGGCGCGATGATCATTGATGCCACCGGCGATGCCCATTTGGCGGCAGATGCAGGTGCCCAGTGGGTGATGGGCGATGAAAACGGCAATTGCCAGTCTATGACCCTGATGTTCCTGGTGGGCGGCATCCCCGAAAAATACAAAGACGGCTTTGTAATGTATCAGGTGCTGGAAGAAGCCTATGCCAAGCAGGGGCTTGGCAAGCATTCTCCCTTCAAAATGCCCTATATGATTCCCATTCCCAACAGTGATTACGCAACTGTGCAGCTGACCCACATGGATGGAGCAGTGGCACTGGATGCCAAAAGGCGCACGCTGGCGGTCATTGAGGGCCGCCGTCAAATGATCGATGTGTTTGAAGCACTTAAAGGCTTTGACGAGGATTTTAAGGATCTGAGTTTGATCGCATCGGCTGCCCAGCTGGGTGTGCGGGAATCCCGGCGGGTGATCGGGGAGTACTACATCACAGAGGATGATCTGCTAAACGGCACGCAGTTCCCGGATGGGGTGTGTACCGCCACCTTCAATGTGGACATCCACGTTCCCAACAGCACCGAGCAGCATAATCGGGATGTAAAGCCCTATCAGATCCCTTACCGGGCGATGCTGCCTAAAGGACTTCATAATGTGCTGGTGGCGGGACGGTGTATTTCCGGCAGTCATGTGGCGATGGCGTCTTACCGTGTGACCGGCAACTGCTGTGCTATGGGTGAAGCTGCAGGAAAGGCGGCGGCCTACGCAGTGCAAAACAATGTATCTTTGCGGGAAGTGCCGAACCAAATCGTGGTGCCGGAAGCTTCATAGAAATGGGAGAGAGGTATGAAAGATGACCCATTTAGAGATCAAACAATGGAAAATGACTTATAAAGCGCATCGGGACATCCCCTGTGATGCCCCTTGCTCTTTGTATGGTGTTTTACTGGATAATAAGCTGATGGAAGATCCCTTTTACGGTCTGAATGAGCACAAGGCCACGGCACTTTGCGAGGATCCCTGCAGCTTTTTTGCCGCTTTTCAGGTTACTGAGCAGCATAGCTTTATGGAGCTGGTCTTTGAGGGACTGGATACCATCTGCGATATTTTTCTCAACGGCGAAAAGCTGGATCGCGTAAAAAATATGCACAGAACCTTTGTGTACGATGTGAAGGATCGGTTGAAGCCGGGTATCAATACGATCCGGCTGGATTTCGCGTCGCCCAATGCGTATTTCCGCAAAATGGAGGCGCAGAGGCACGTGTACACCAATGCGGATACCCTTCAGGGCGCCGCACAGCTTCGGAAGGCACTCTATATGTCCGGCTGGGACTGGGGCCCCAAGCTGCCGGATATGGGCATTTTCCGGCCGGTATGGCTTCGGAGCTATGATGTGGATCGCCTGGAGGATGTGGAGATCCGACAAAAGCACGAAAATGGTGATGTAACGCTTACACTGAATGTGCAGACAAAGCACAATGATCCCCGGTGCCGTCAGTATGCCGTAGTAGATGGAAAGCGCTATTTGCTGGAAAACGGCCACGGGGAGATCAAAATTGAGAACCCCAAGCTGTGGTGGCCCAATGGCTACGGCGCGCAAAATCTGTATTGCGTAGAGGTGGAGCTGGTCTGTCAGGATGCGGTCATTGACCGTCAGAGCAAACAAATCGGACTCAGAACCTTGACCATCAGCAGAGCACCGGATCAATACGGTGAGGAATTCTGTTTTGTGGTCAACGGCGTCAAGATTTTTGCCATGGGCGCGAACTATGTGCCTCAGGACAATATTTTAAGCCGTATCACAGAGGAAAAAACGGAAAAGCTGATCAAAAGCTGTATCGATGCCAACTTTAACTGCCTGCGGGTATGGGGCGGCGCATACTATCCGGAGGAATTTTTCTTTGATCTGTGCGACCGCTACGGACTGATCGTGTGGCAGGATTTTATGGTTGCCTGTTGTAACATCTACCTGAGCGAAGAATTTAAAGAAACGCTTTGTCTGGAATGCGAGCAGCAGCTTCGCCGTTTCCGTCACCGTGCCTGTTTGGGCTTGGTGTGCGGCAACAATGAGATGGAATCCGCCATTTTGCATTGGGGTGACGGCAAGGGCAATTTGATCTGCGACGGTCCTTTGGTAAAGGAGCATTACTTAGAATTTTATGAGAATATCCTGCCGGAGCTGTGCAGTCGGGTAGCACCGGATGTGTTCTATTGGCCTTCCTCTCCCTCCAACGGCGGAAACTTTGACGATCCCGACGATCCTTCCCGGGGTGACCAGCATTTCTGGGAGGTTTGGAACGGCTTTAAGCCCTTCACAGAGTATCGCAAGCATAAATTCCGCTTCTGTTCCGAGTTTGGATTTGAGGCGTTGCCGTCTATGAAGACCGTTCGCACCTTCGCAGAAGAAAAGGATATGGATCTTTTCAGCGAGGTAATGCGAAACCATCAAAAATGTAATTTTGGAACCAGGAATACAGATTTTTATATCCGTTCCAATTATCCTTACCCCACGAATTTCCCGTCCTTGGTGTACACCTCGCAGATCTTGCAGGCGGATGCCATTAAGTACGGCGTGGAGTATTTCAGAAGGATCCGGGGCTGCTGTATGGGTTCTGTGTATTGGCAGCTCAATGACTGCTGGCCGGTAGCATCCTGGTCCAGCCTGGATTATTTCGGCAGATACAAGGCACTGCACTATGCCGCAAAGAAATTCTATGCCCCCGTGGCTTGCGCTCTTTTCCACGAGGATGGACAAATCAAGGTGAACATCGCCAACGAGACCATGCAGGCCGTTTCCGGTAAGGTAAAAACTTATTTGTGCCGCAGTGACTTTACGGTTCTTGAGGAAGCCGAGCTGCAGTATACGGTGGATGCCCTGTCCTCATTGGATATTGGAAGTGTATCGGATGCAGCAATGACAGCCCCTCAGGATTGTTATTTCTATGCGGATGTGTATGATGAGGACGGAACGTTCCTGATGCGTCAGACCCTTCTGTTCGCGCTTCCCAAGGACTTTGCGTGGAAAGAGCCCAATATCCGGGTAGAGATCAAGGATCGTGCCGATGGCGTGGAGATCAAAGTTTCCGCAAGTGCCTTTGCAAAATATGTGGAGATCGATTTTAAAGAGGCGGATGTGGTGCTGTCAGATAACTATGTGGATGTGACAAGTACCGCCCCTGTAACGCTGTTTGCAAAGACAAGTCATACTGCCGCAGAGCTGAAAGACCAACTGACCGTTCAATCGGTTTACGATATTGGGAGGTAACTATGAAAAAAATCCCGATGCTTGCTATGCCGGCCGGTTGTGCGGCGTGGAAGTGGAAGATGATAAAAGGAGGCGTATACAATGAAGGTGATTGTTGCATCGTTTCAGTGCGAATCCAACAGCAAGGCAAATCTGCATCCGCAGAAAAGTGACTTTGAGTACTTTGCAGGATGGGATATCTTTAAAAAACTGGTGGTAAAAAATATATTTGAAGATGCCGGTTTTGAGATTATACCTTCCATTTATGCCAATGCGCTGCCCTCTGCCACGGTTGAGCGGCATATTTATGAATACTATAAAGAGCAAATTATGGATACCGTGCGACGGAATCCGGATGTAGACGGCATCTATATCTATGTCCACGGCAGCATGGAGGTGGATGAAATCGGCAGCGGCGAGCTTCAGCTTGTCAAGGAGATCCGTCAGATCGTCAGCCGGGAATGTTTGATTGCCTTTACCATGGATCTGCACGCCAATATTACCAATGAGCTGGGGCAGTATGTGGATATTATTTGCGGTTATAAAACAGCTCCTCACACGGATCAGCCGGAAAGCCAGGTGCGTGCAGCGACTGCGCTGACCTATTGCTTGCAAAATGGCATCAAGCCCCATACATACGTGCAGAAGATTCCCATGCTTGTAAAAGGCGATACGATGCTCACCCGGCAGGAGCCGCTGCGTTCTTTGGAAGCAGAAACAGTGCTTTTGGAGGAAAGAGCGGATATTTTCGGTGCCAATCTTTTCTTTGGTCATTGTTGGATTGATGCGCCGAATACCGGTGCGTCTGCAGTTGTCAGTGCCGCGGATCCCGATACGGCCCGGCAGATCGCAAAAGATCTTGCAAACAAGCTTTGGAATACCAGAAAGGAATACCGATTCCGGATCGAGGCAGAACTGCCTGAGGAATGTGTTCGCCGGGCTATAGCCGGTGAAGAGAAACGCATTTTCATTACCGACAGCGGCGATAATACCACTGCCGGAGCGGAAGGCACATCGGAAGATATCCTGAAGCTGTTTTTGAATGCCGGACCCGGCAAGAAAACCTGTGTTGCCGGCATTACAGATTTGGAAATTGTAGAAACACTGTGGAACAAAAAAGACGGTGAAACGGTATTTGTTGAAAAATTGGGCTGCCGGGGAACAATAAAGGCGCACGGAGAGATCTTAGGCTGGGCAAAAGAGATCATCGGCAGAAGTCTGACCATTTCTTTTGACAATGTTGATGCGGTGTTTACAGAAAAACGCAGCGCGTTTATTGAAAAGGGCAATTTCGACAAAGCCAATGTTGATCTTTTAGAATATGAAATTGTTGTTGTGAAGTTGGGGTATTTGTTCGAAGAACTGAAGCCCTATGCAGACCGGGAACTGTTTGCGCTGTCTGACGGCGCAAGCTGTGTGGAACTGGCCCGCTTGAATCTGCAGCGTATTGCGCGTCCAATGTATCCGCTTGAAGACTTTGAGTGGATTGCACAATAAAAATCAGGAGGAATTATTATGGCGTATTTTAACAAACAGGAAACACAAAACAGAATTGACAAGGTGGTCAAGCTCTTGAATGAGAAAGATACGGATATTGCCGTGATCTATTTCGACGAGCTGAATGTAGCCAACGGTTGGTACTTGACCGGCTGGTGCGGTCAGTTTGAAAAGGGCGCGGTCCTTGTGGGCAGAGATGGCACCACAATGCTGCTGGGCGGTCCTGAGAGTGAGCCCTTTGCAAAGCAGTCTTCTGCCATCAGTGATACCCGTTGCTTCAAGGTATTTATGGTACCGGATGAAGAGTATCCTCTGGCAACCATCATCGGCTTCCCCGAGCTGTTTGCGGAGCTGAATCAGAAATTCCCCGTAAAGAAGGTAGGCCTGGTCGGCACGACCGATATGCCCTATGCCGTGCATCAGGATTTGGTGAACGGTTTCTCCGGCTGTGAGATCATTGACCTGACCGACGATTACCTGAAATTCCGTTATGTCAAGAGTGACTGGGAAGTAGAGCAGGCAAGAAAGGCCACGATGCTTTGCTATGATGCCTATAAGGCAATGGCTGAAAAAGTCAAGGCCGGTGCCAAGGAATATGAGGTTGCCGCAGCCGGTGAAGCAGTTTGCCGTGCCAGGGGCGCCAACAGCTTTGCTTATCAGACCATCGTAGGCAGCGGTGTCCGTTCCAATGCGGTCGTTCCTACCGCAACCGATAAGGTTATGGAAAACGGCGAGATGGTTATGCTGGGTATTGCGCCCCGTATCAACGGTTATGCCGGCACCTTTGGTCACACCATTCCTGTCAGCGGCGAGTATACCCCTGAGCAGAAGAAGTGCCTGACCGATATGATCGAGGTTATGCAGGTTACAAAGAGCATGCTGAGAATCGGCAACTCCGGCCGTCAGATCGATGCCGAAGGCAGAAAGCTCTACGATAAGGGCGGCTATTTGAAGTACATCGTTTGCCCCTTTGCCCATACAATGGGTCTGATGGAGGCAGAAGCTCCTTTCTTCGGCCCCAACAGCGACGATGTTCTGGAAAAGAATATGATCGTGAATGTGGACGTTTCCTTCTTCGGTCATCCCACCTTGAACGGTCTTCGTGTGGAAACCTGCTATGTGATCACCGAAAACGGTGCAGAGCCTCTTTGCCCCGAATTTGAAAAAGAACTGTTTGATTATGTAGAAAAGCATTGATCGGAGGAATAAATATGTACGGTAAAAAGAACTGGGTATTTTGCGACGGCGACCTGCCTCCCAAGGGCGACAATCCTGATTTTCCCGGCCATGAGGCCTTGATGATCACCAATGTTTCCAAGGATGATGCGAAGATCCGCATCAAGATCTTGTTTGAAGACAAGCCTCCCTATGACAATATTACCATTGACCTGAACGCAGAGCGTACCACCTGCCTGCGGCTGGATAAGCCCATCGGCAAGGAGGGCTATCAGATCCCCTATGGCCAGTATGCCATCCATGTGATCTCGGATGTTCCTGTGGTTGCCTGTTTCGGCAGACTGGATGTTCGTCAGACCAATATGGCTTATTACAGCCCTGCCGGTTATGGCTTCTGATCCGTTACGGCAAAAGCTTTTAATATATTGGGAATAGACAGAATTTTTGCAGAGGAGAAGTGATTATGTCTGCCTTACCGCAAGTGTCGAACAAAAAGGCTGTATCTTATGAATATTTCCCTACTGTATGGCAGAATGTGATCTGGAGAAACTGGGGATATATCCCGGTGAACAGAATTGCCGATGCTTTGGAAACCTCCTGTGAGAATGTATACTGTGCAGTAAAACAGATGGGGCTGGATGTAAACGAGCCGTTAAATCCGATGTGGAAAAAACGGGGCTATTTAACCACGATTCGTGACAATTGGCATATCTGTACCTATGAGCAAATCATGACCCTTCTGAATATCTCTGCGGATGAATTGGCATTCATCTTAAAAGAAGATGACTTTATGTGGGTCAAGTTGGGAAATGAAAAACCGCAGGTGGAAAAAACGGTCTATGCGCCTTTAACAGAAGAACAGCGCTCACGCACAAGGGAGATTGCATCGCTGTGTAAAGAAGCCTTTGGCCCTTACAAGGACAATGCCTTTTCTTTTGTAGAAGAATTCCAAAAGCCTGTAGCAGAGAAGGTTTTTTCCAAAGCTGAAGGAAATAATCTTCGGATGATCTACCCTTATTTTGCACTATACGGCGATGTTCTGTTGGATGAAAGCCTGGATCCCTTGCCGGAGCAGATACTCAAGCAGTATGCACAGGTTGGAATCAACGGTATCTGGATGCAGCTTGTTTTGTATCAGCTTGTGGAATTTCCCTTTGACCCCGCACTGTCAAAAGGCTGGGAAAAGCGGATCCAGTCCTTGCGCAGACTGGTTGCCAAAGCAAAGAAGTATGGTATCGGTATTTATCCGTATTTAAACGAGCCGCGCTCTATGCCGGAGTCGTTCTTTGAAAAATACCCCCATTTGCGTGGTGAAGCCGAGGGCGACTATTACGCAATGTGTACTTCCACAAAAGAGGTTCAGGATTACCTTTATCACGGTGTCAGAAAGTTATTTGAGATGGTTCCGGATCTTGCCGGCTTTTTCGCCATCACCATGTCCGAGAACCTGACCAATTGCTACTCCCGTTTGGAGGGCGAGATGGCTTGCCCGCGATGCCAGGAAAGAAAGCCGTGGGAGGTTGTGGCAGAGGTCAACAATTTGATGGCAAAGGGCGCTCACGATGCTTGTCCCAATGCAAAAGCTGTTGTTTGGGCGTGGGGATGGAAAGACGAGTGGGCGGAAAAAGTCGTTCCGTTACTCACCGAGGGACAAATTCTGCAGTGTACCAGTGAAGAAGCGATGCAGTTTCAAATTGGCGGAGTCAAAGGCGGTGTTTTGGATTACACCATGTCCCTTTGCGGCCCCGGAGAGAAAGCAAAAAATCTGTGGAAGGTTGCGAGAAAGCAGAAAATGCCGCTTTCTGCCAAGGTGCAGATCAATAACACCTGGGAAATGGCGGTTGTTCCTTATATTCCGGTACTGGAGAAGGTTGCCGGACATATTGAGAACTTGAAGGCGCAAGGGATCAAAAATCTGCAAATGAGCTGGACACTTGGCGGATGCCCCAGCCCCAATCTGCATTTGGCGGCCTGGCTGATGGAAGACAAAGGGAACTTCATGGATTTTCTCACAGATTGGCTGGGAGAAACGGTTGCAAAGGGTGTATATGATGCGCAGTTGATGCTGTCTGAAGCCTTTTCCCACTATCCGTTTTATCTGGACACTCTCTATTTTGGCCCGCAAAATTACGGCCCGATGGCACCATTTTTCCTGAAACCTACCGGATATGAGGCAAGTATGGTCGGCTATCCCTATGACGATGTTCAGAAATGGGCGGGGATCTATCCTGTATCTGTTTATGAGGAAGAATACCGTCAACTCATTACACTTTGGGAAAAAGGCTTATGTGCGCTTTCCAAGTATCAGGGAGCAGATGATCAACTGGATGAAATGATTGTGATGGCACAAGTTGTTTTGCGCCAGTACGAGAGTGCCTATCATCATATCCGGTTTAACCGGCTGCGAGAGAACAGGGATTCTGATGGGATGCTTCGTGTGATCGAAGAGGAAGTGCAAACCGTGTTTGATTTGATGAAGCTCAGATGTATGGATTCCAGAATCGGATATGAGTCCAGCAATCACTATTTCTATACCATGCAAGATCTGAAAGAAAAAATAGTGAACCTTCAGTACTGCGAATCAGTTTTACGCAAGGCTTTTTAAAAGGACAAAAGAAATAAGAAAGCAAAATTTGCGTATAAATACCACTTTTGGTGCACTCCCGCCCGGAAGTACATCGGAAATCGCACAACTAATTCTGATATAAAAGCGCCAAAAATCTTATGATTTTTGGCGCTTTTGTAACTTCTTGAGCAATTTCTTATGGCTTTGTGTCAATGGTTGCGGAAATCGTAATCGTTATGGACTATGGCGGTGACCTTGGAAGGAACGCGCTCTTTTTTCCTCTCGGGGACGTCCTCCTGCAAGGCAATTTTTACCCTTACAGCATTTCCTGCCGTCACAGAAGCATACCTGCAAGCCGTTTGTGAAACATTCACAAAAATGAAACGGAAAATTCACAGATTCGCCTGAAGACGGAGGGATCACAGGTGCAAAAACGCAACTTTTTAAGGAAAAGTGAGGGGAAAGAGAACATAATTTTTTTCAAAATAAGGGAAAAATAAAAGGGGATTTTTAAGAGAAAAAAAGGGGAAAAGTTGGAAATGGGTAAAAGGCGCACTGTGGAAAAAGCAGTGGAAAATGTTGATAACCCTGAGTTTTTAACAGTTTCCACAGGTTTTTCCACAGGGGACAAAAACGGGAAAAAGTTGGGGCGTTTTTGCGGAAGTTTACATAATTTTTTATTTTAAAAATTTAAAAAACCCCATTTTTTGACCCATAATCATTTTGACAATAGGGAAAAATCGGGGGTGAAAAATAATACTTGACAGCCCTTTTTATTTGCCGTTTTGGGGCTTGGGCACCGTGATGATCGGTAGGAGATCTTCAGCAAAGGGACGGAAGGAAGCGTGTAAAAACCGACCGGAGCGCAACGCAATAAATACCTGCGGTTTTGACATAGTATGAAATCCGTGGCAGAAGGATGACGTCACTAAAAAAGCCGCCGGGTTTTCCTGATTTTTCCCACTTTTTTTAAAAAAGTACTTGATTTTAAGGATACATCTTGCTATAATTGATAAACGCATGAGCATATTTTAGTGAATAGGAGGTGTGACCATGCCCAACATTAAGTCCTCTAAGAAGGATGTTATCCGTTCCAAAGTTGCTTACGAGAAGAACAAGGCTGACAAGTCTGCAATGAAGACTGTCCTGAAGAAGTTCGACGCTGCCCTGGAATCCGGCGACAAGGCTGTTGCCGAGACCGCATACAAGGCTGCTGTTGTTTCTGTGGACAAGGCTGTCCAGAAGGGTATTCTGCACAAGAACACTGCTGCCCGCAAGAAGAGCAGCATGACCCTGCGCCTGAACAAGCTGGCCTAATGGCTCTCTGAAAATATCTCCTTCCGTCTTTTCCGGAGGGAGTTTTTTCATTTTATAATCGAAAAACGACGGGCGGATAATATCCGCCCCTACGGTGTTGAACAAAACGTGCGATAGAACTCGTAGGGGCAGATATGATCTGCCCGATTTATTTTAATCTGTCGGCAAAGCCGACACAATAATTTTCAGCTTTCAAATTTTAACGAAAAACGGGAGTGCTGCGTTTTGCGGCACTCCCGTTTTGTATATAATCTATTACAGGTACTTCTTGATCTCTTCGCCGGCCTGTTCGGGGTCGTCGGAAACGGTGACGGTGATGTTCATATTGTTGGCCTCTGCGAAGGCAGCGCACCACAGAATGAACTCTTCGCCGGCAGCACGGTCCTTACCGATGGTCTTATACAGATTGTCGATGTACACATTTGTAATATCAAAATTGCCTGCGTGCAGACCGCTGAGCAGACCCTTCAGCATATCGGGATTGGAAATGCCGTATTCCTGAGAGTCTACCAAACGAACGCGGTAGCTTACATCATAGGTCAGCTTTTTGCCGTACTCGATGCATACCACGTCGCCGTTGGCGCTGGCAACAGCTTCGTTGATGGAATCAATCATTTTCTTGGTCTTGCCGGAGCCCTTCAGGCCCATAATTACATTTATCATAGGAATAATCCTCCTTTGCTTAGACGCACTACTGTGCCGTATAGTTATTTTATCAGTTATAGTGTGATTTTGCAACAGAAAATTGTTTATTTATGAAAAATTTTATGCTTCGTACCCGGGCTTGCCCAAAAGCTTAAACATATTGCGCTTATAAAACTCTACGCCGGGCTGGTTGAAGGGGTTGACGCCCAGCATATACGCGGATACGCCGCAGGCCAGCTCGAAGAAGTAGAACAGCTCGCCCAGCTTCCCGTTATCCAGCTGACCCATATCCACGGTAATCACCGGAACGCCGCCGTCTACGTGGGCTTCCAGGGTGCCCAAATAGGCTTGCTCGTCCACAAAGTCCAGGGTTTTGCCTTCCAAATAATTCAGGCCGTCCAGGTTCTTGTAATCGCCGCCGATGGTCAGCTTGTTTTGGGGGGCATCGAAGCGCACCATGGTCTCAAAAATGTTGCGTTCGCCCTGCTGGATCATCTGACCCAAAGAGTGCAGATCGGCGGTAAACTCTGCCGAGACGGGGAAAATGCCCTTGCCGTCCTTGCCCTCGGATTCGCCGAAGAGCTGCTGCCACCAGCCGCCCATCATCTTAAAGCCGGGCTCGAAGGATTCCAGGATCTCGATGCATTTGCCCTGACGGTACAGCATATTCCGTGCGGCAACATACAGCCAAACGGGGTTTTCAAAGGATCGCAGGTCGTAGGTTTTCTGTGCCTCCACTGCACCGGCCATAACCTCCATCGGGTCGATGCCGGCAACAGCCATAGGCAGAAGACCCACGGCGGTCAGTACGCTGTAGCGGCCGCCCACGTTGGGGGGAATGATAAAGCTCTCCCAGCCCTCTTCGGTTGCCATCTGACGAAGGGCACCGTTGCAGGGGTCGGTAATGGCGTAGGTACGGGCCTTGGCACCCTCGGTGCCGTATTTGCGCTCCAGCATCCAGCGCAGGGCACGGGTGGCGATGGCAGGCTCGGTGGTGGTACCGGACTTGGAGATGATGGCAATGGAGAAATCCTTGCCCTCCAGCAGTCGCTGCAGCTCGTTCCAGGCTCTGGTGGACAGGCTGTTGCCTGCAAAATAAATCTGAGGATTGCCCTTACCCTTGCCGATGTTGTGATTGCAGCCCTGCATCAGCTCGATGGCGGCGCGGGGGCCCAAATAGCTGCCGCCGATGCCGATGACGACAAACACATCGGAATTGCTGCGAATACGGGCGGCGGCGGCACGGATGCGGCGAATTTCGTCGGTCTCTTCACTGACGGGCAGGTTCAGCCAGCCCAGATAGTCGTTGCCGGCACCACTGCCCTCCATCAGCATTTGATGGGCGTCAAAGACCTCTTTCTCTGTAGCCAGCAAATCGGGAAGGGAAAGTGTTCCCCAAACATTGGATATATCTACTTTGATCATAAGATGGGTCGTCCTTTCAAATGATGGTTCACTTATTTTACCGCAAATTCCCCCTAAACGCAAGGGGCATAAGAAAATTCTTTCTGTCAAAATAGACAAAAACGTATTTACCTATGGAAATACACTATAAAAACGGGTATAATAAAAAGTACAATCCGCTGTATGCCGCAGACACCGGTCTGCACATGGAGGCATACCGCGGCAATGATCAGGGGGTACATATAATGAAGTATGGCTTTGGTGTAGATTTGGGCGGTACCACCGTCAAGCTTGCCTATTTCGATGAGAACGGCACACTCCTTTCCAAGTGGGAGATCCCCACAGACCGCACAGAAAACGGCAAAAATATTTTGCCGGACATTGCCCGTTCCCTGGGCGATTATATAAAGGCCCACAGCATTCCCACCGACAGTCTGCTGGGCATCGGCATCGGTGTTCCCGGGCCGGTCAGTGATGATGGGGTGGTGAACGGATGCAGCAATTTGGGCTGGGGCGTCTTCAATATCCACCGGGAATTGAGCGCACTTACCGGCCTTGCGGTAAAGGCCGGAAATGATGCCACCGTTGCCGCCTTGGGCGAATGCTGGAAGGGCAGCGGCGCAGGTAGTGCGGATATGCTGTTTGTCACCTTGGGTACCGGTGTTGGCGGCGGATTGGTTGCCGGCGGCAAGCTGCTTTTGGGTGCCCACGGCGCCGCCGGTGAGATCGGGCACGTGGTGCTCAATCGGGAGGAGACCGAGCCCTGCGGCTGCGGAAAATTTGGCTGTGCTGAGCAGTATTGCTCTGCCACCGGTGCGGTGCGGCTGGCCAAAAGGGTCCTGCAGGAATCCGATGCGCCTTCCGTCCTGCGGCAGCAGGAGCTGAGCTGTTATCAGATCTTCAAGGCCGCCGAGGAAGGAGATCGCCTTGCGCTTCTTGCCCGCGAACGGTATTTTGCCTATTTGGGAGAATTTTTGGCAAGCCTGTGCTGTGTTACCAACCCCGGCCGTGTGGTTTTGGGCGGCGGTGTCAGCAAGGCAGGTCAGGTGCTTATTGACGGGCTGATGCCTTATTTTAAAAAGCATGTTTTCCACGCAAACAGCGATGTGCAGTTTTCCATTGCCGCACTGGGCAACGATGCCGGTGCTTATGGCGCTTTTAAGCTGATCACGGCCTGATTGACAGTATTTTAAACTTGACTTTCCGCGCATTTATTGGTAGTCTTAATGGTGATATTTTTGTCGAAAAAATACCCTCAATATAAAGGAGAATGTTATGCGGCACAGCGGTATTTTAATGCACATCACTTCCCTGCCTGCCCCCTACGGTGTGGGCACCATGGGAAAAAGCGCATATAATTTTATAGATTTTCTGGAAAAGGCCGGTCAAACCCTGTGGCAGATCCTGCCCCTGTCTCCCACCGGCTACGGCGATTCCCCCTATCAGTCCTGCTCTGCCTACGCAGGAAACCACTATTTGATCGATCTGGATTTGCTGATACAGGAGGGGCTGCTGAACAGGGAGGACCTGGACGGTATATGCTGGGGCGATAGCGAGGAAAAGGTCAATTTCGGCCTTTTGTATCAGCACCGTTTGCCAGTTTTGCGCAAGGCCTACAGCCGCTTTAAAGACGAGCAGGCACTGGATGAATTCTGCCGTGAAAACGGCGACTGGCTGCCGGATTTTGCGCTTTATATGGCGCTGAAGGACGAATATCAGGGCCTTGGCTGGTTTAACTGGTCGGAGGAACTGAAAAAACGCAACCCCGATGCCCTGTGGCAGGCCCGTCAGCGCTTGGGGGACAGCATCCGCTTTTATAGCTTTGTGCAGTACTTGTTCTTCAAGCAATGGAGCGCCCTGCGGGATTATGCCCACGGGAAAAACGTGCGCATCATCGGTGATGTACCCATTTACGTGCCCCTGGATTCGGCGGACGTTTGGGCCAATCCGGAGCTGTTTCAGCTGGATGGGGACCTGAAGCCGGAGGCGGTGGCAGGTGTGCCGCCGGATGGCTTTACTGCCGACGGTCAGCTTTGGGGCAACCCCCTGTACCGCTGGGAGCAGCATAAAAAAGAGCACTACGGCTGGTGGCTGCGCCGCTTAGGTGCCGCCGGAAAGCTGTATGATATCGTGCGGCTGGACCATTTCCGGGGGTTTGAAGCCTACTGGTCTGTGCCTGCGGGAGATACGACCGCCCGCAACGGGCACTGGGTGGAAGGGCCCAATATGGACTTTATCAACGCGGTAAAAGAGGGTCTTCCCGCGCTGGAGCTGATCGCAGAGGATCTGGGCTACCTGACCCCCTCTCTTTTGAAGATGCGGGACGATTCCGGCTGGCCCGGAATGAAGGTTTTGGAGTTTGCCTTTGATTCCAAAGAGCCCTCCGATTACCTGCCCCATACCTACCCGGTGAATTCCGTGTGCTACACCGGCACCCACGATAATATGACTATGCGCCAGTGGTTTGAGACTGCGGATGCAGAAGCGGTGGAATACGCCAAAAATTATATGGCTCTCTCTGAGCAGGAGGGCTATGTTTGGGGTACGATCCGTACCGCCTGCGCCAGCGTCTCCCGCGTCTGCGTCGTGCAGCTGCAGGACTATCTGGATCTTTCCGGCGAGGCTCGTATGAATTGCCCCGGCACATCCGACGGCACCAACTGGACCTGGCGTGTGCGGGACGGTCTTTGTACCGACGAGCTGGCTGAAAAAATCTATAAACTGACCGCACTTTACGGTCGCATTTAATTTAAAACCATAGAATGGGAGAGAAGAAATAATGAGTTATGATTGCCTTGGTATTCTGAAATGGACAGAAGCACGGCTGAAATATACCCACGACGTATCCTTGAAGGAAGCCACTGCCGAGGAGCTGCATGAGGCACTGGGGCAGGCGGTGATGATGGCCATCAGCGACAACTGGAACAACAGCAAGCACACCCGTATGCACCACCGCAAGGCTTACTATTTTTCCGCAGAGTACCTGATCGGTCGTCTGGTGTATTCCAATATGTTCAATATGGGCATTTTGGACGAGATGAAGAAGCTGTTTGCGGAGCGGGGCGTGGATCTTTCCATTTTGGAAGATATTGAAGACGCCGCATTGGGTAACGGCGGCTTGGGCAGATTGGCTGCCTGTTTCCTGGATTCTGCCGCCAGCACCAATATTCCCCTGTCCGGCTACGGCCTGCGTTACCGCTTTGGCCTATTCAAACAGAAATTTGACCAGTACGGCTCTCAGGTCGAGGCCGCCGACGACTGGGCAAAGTATGGCGATCCCTGGTCCTACCGCCGCTATAACCACACGGTGAAGGTCAAATTCCCCGACCAAACGGTGAACGCTGTTCCCTACGACGTACCGGTCATCGGCTACGGCACAAAGAACGTGGGCACACTGCGTCTGTGGCAGTGCGAAGCGGAAGAGGAGCTGGATTTTAACGCCTTTAACGATCAGGACTATCTCCGCGCCCTGACCCAAAAGAACAAGGCCGAAGACATTACCCGTGTGCTCTACCCCAACGACTCTACCTGGGAGGGGAAGCGCCTGCGCATCAAGCAGCAGTATGTGCTGTCCTCTGCCTCTTTGCAGGATATGATCCGCACCTACAAGACCGCCCACGGTACCGACCTGAGCCACTTTGCCGACCATTATGCCATTCAGCTGAACGATACCCACCCCGCAATGTCCATTCCGGAGCTGATCCGACTGCTGATGGCCGAGGGAATGTCCTTTGAAAAGGCCTTCGAGGTGGCACAAAAAACCTTCTCCTACACCAACCACACGGTTATGGGTGAAGCACTGGAGAAGTGGAATTTGGACCTGTTAGGCAGTGTTGTGCCGGAGATCGTGGATATTATCCTCCGCCTGGACGCAAAGCTCAGAAGCGAGCATCCGAACCTGTTTATCGTGAAGGATCATACCGCCCACATGGCAAACCTGAGCGTTTATGTGGGCAGCTACGTCAATGGCGTGGCAGAGATCCACTCTCAGATCTTGAAGGACGATGTGTTTAAGGATTGGTATGCCGCCTATCCGGAGCGTTTCCAGAACAAGACCAACGGTGTGACTCCCCGTCGCTGGATGGGTCTGTGTAACCCGGAGCTGACGCAGATGATCAAGTACCGCATCGGCGGGGACTTCCTGTCCGATCTGGACCGCATCAGCAAGCTCAAGGGGATGATCGACGACGATATGGTCCGTCAGTTCAACGCCATCAAGCGCACCAAGAAGGAGCAGCTTTGCAGAGTTTTGGAAAAGCAGGAGGGCATGAAGCTCAATCCCGACTTTATCTTTGACGTGCAGGTCAAGCGCCTTCACGAATACAAGCGGCAGCTGCTCAACGCCCTGTCTATTGTGGACATTTACTTCCGCCTGAAAAACGGCGAGCTGCCCAACTTCCAGCCCACCGTATATCTGTTCGGCGCAAAGTCCGCACCCGGCTATGCCCGTGCCAAGGCCATTATCCGCTATATCAACCGCATTGCCTTTATGATCAATAACGATCCTGCGGTGGCAGATAAGCTGAAGGTCATTTTTGTGCAGAACTATAACTGCTCCTATGCAGAGCACATCATCCCCGCCGCCGATATCTCCGAGCAGATCTCCCCTGCAGGCACTGAGGCCTCCGGCACCGGCAATATGAAGCTGATGCTCAACGGCGCTGTGACCTTGGGCACACTGGACGGCGCCAATGTGGAGATCGTCAAGGAAGCGGGCATGGAAAATAACTACATTTTCGGCGCCACAGTGCCGGAAATCAACGCCACCAAAAATAATTACTATCCCCGTGGCATTTACGATTCCGATCCCCACCTGCACCGCGCCATCGACACTTTGGTGGACGGCACCGTACCCACCGATGATCAGCAGCGGGATCTGTATCACGCCCTTTTGGACGGCACCAACTGGCATCAGGCAGACCACTACTTCCTGCTGCTGGACTACGCCTCCTATATAAACGCCAAGCTGCAGGCCAACGCCGATTATGCTGATCGGCTGGCATTCGGCAGGAAGTGCCTGATGAATGTGGCCAGCGGTGCAAAGTTCTCCTCCGACCGCACCATCCGGCAGTACGCCGAGGAGATCTGGCACACACAACCCATTGCGTACTGATGAAAAATCGGGACGGCAAATGCCGTCCCGATATTTTTAGTGAAGAGTGAAAAGTGAAAAGTGAAAAGTTATGGTGTCGGCAAAGCCGACAATTAAAAAACGGGCGGATGATATCCGCCCCTACGGTATTGAACAAAACGTGCGATAGAACTCGTAGGGGCGGATATCATCCGCCCGTATTATTTTTACAGTGCTTCCAATGTGGTTTCGGCCATTTTCAGCAGCTCCCGCACCTGCAGGTGTTGGGGGCATTTCTTTTCACAATAGCCGCACCCCACGCAGTCGTGAGAGGTGGCACCGGGCTGCTTTTCATTGTGGAGGTAGCGGTCGTAGGTGCGCTTTGCCAGATCGTGCAGACCGTAGACGTTGTGGTATGTATAGGCCTTGAAGATCTCGGGGATCTTGATGCCCTTGGGACAGGGCTGGCAGTAGCCGCAGCCTGTGCAGTACAGCTGAGAAAACTTCTTCAGGTCCTCCAGTGCATTACCCACCTTTTTCCACTGTTCCTCGGTCATGGGCGCTTCCAAAGAGGCAATGGCGGTGTTTTGCTCCACCATCTCAACGCTTTGCATACCGGACAGGGCACAGCACACCCCGGGATTACCCAGCACAAACCGCAGTGCCAGCTCGTAGGTGGGCAGATCGCCGCTTCCCAGCTTTTGGGAAAGCTCGGTGGGTGCGGCCAGGCGGCCGCCGCCAACAGGCCCCATGACCACAACGCCCAGCCCCTTTTCGGCGGCGTAGCGGATCATCTCCTCGTTGGTACGGTCCAGCAGGTTATATTGCAGCAGCACCGTTTCCAGGGCATAGCCGTTGTCGATAATGTGCTTCAGCGCTTCGGGGGTATCGTGGAAGGAGAAGGAGATGTGACGGATCTTGCCCTGCTTTTTCAGTTCCAGTGCCTTTTCCATCAGTCCAAGGGGGACGATCTTTTCATCAAAAACCTTTTGATTGATGGCCCAAAAATGGTAAAAGTCGATGTGGTCCGTGCCTAACTTTTCCAGGCTGTGGTTGAGGATGCGCTCGTAATCCTCTGCCGACTGCACCCGATCCATGGGGCATTTGGTGGAAATATACACTTTATCCCGAATCGGCGCAAGGGCTTTGCCGATGGCCACCTCGCTGTTTTCGTGGCAGTAGAGATACGCCGTGTCAAAATAATTGACGCCCAGCTCGTATGCACGGGTCAGCATTGCGTTTGTAATGTCCTGGTCTACGTGCCAGGTGCCGTCCTCGCTCTGATATTCCGGCAGGCGCATACAGCCAAAGCCCAATGCGGATATTTCTGCGCCGGTATTACCAAATTTACGGTATTGCATATTTCGTTCTCCTTTTCCTTTTTTTCCAGTATATCATACCCATATATCAGAAACAAGAAGGTTTTTCCGTAAATACGGCTATCTTTTTTGATTTTTACGTGATATAATGAGAAAAAACATCGCAAAGGATGGAGCATATATGGAAAAATTTATCTCGGTCGTCGTGATCAAAGCGCTTTCTGAAACGGATAAGATCCTGACTGCGCTACAAAATAACGGCATCCACTGCGCAGAAATTACCTTCCGCACTGCCTGCGCGGCAGAAGCGATTGCATACGCTTGCAAAAATTATCCCGAAATGTCCATTGGCGCCGGTACAGTCATCAACGCCGACCAGTGCCGTCAGGCTCTGGAAGCGGGTGCACAGTTTATCGTGTCTCCCGGCCTTTCTGTTGGCGTTGCTGAGGTTTGCAGGGAAAAGAACATCCCTTATTATCCCGGCTGTGTGACCCCCACGGAAATTATGCAGGCGTTGGAGCTGGGCATCACCACGGTGAAGTTCTTTCCTGCCAATGTCTACGGCGGCCTGAAGGCACTGAAGGCGCTTTCTGCCCCCTTCCCCCAGGTGCGGTTTATTCCCACCGGCGGGGTCGATCGCAGCAATATCGACGAATTTTTGGCTTTCGATAAGGTGGCGGCCATTGGCGGCAGCTTCTTTGTAAAGGAAGCCCTGGAAAAAATGGAGGGTTAAAAGATGGCAAAGGTTGTAACATTTGGCGAGCTGATGCTGCGCCTTGCTCCCAACGGCTACTACCGCTTCTTCCAAAACGATCAGATGCAGGCCACCTTCGGCGGCGGCGAGGCCAATGTGGCGGTTTCTTTAGCAAATTACGATCTGGAAAGCGTGTATGTGACCAAGCTGCCCAAGCACGCCATCGGTCAGGCGGCAGTGGACTCTCTGCGCTATTTCGGTGTGGATACCTCCCGTGTTGTCCGCGGCGGCGACCGTGTGGGCATCTATTTTTTGGAGAAGGGCGCTTCTCAGCGGGGCTCTGTTTGCATTTATGATCGGGCGCATTCAGCCATTGCGGAAGCAAAGCCTGAGGATTTTGATTGGAACAGCATTTTTGAAGGTGCGGACTGGTTCCATTTTACCGGCATTACCCCCGCATTGGGCGGTAATATGGTGGAGATTTGCAAGCAGGCCTGCATTGCGGCAAAAGCACGGGGGGTGAAGATCTCCTGCGACCTGAACTACCGCGGCAAGCTGTGGACCCGCGCTGAGGCTCGGGAGGCTATGACCGCGCTGTGCCAATATGTGGACGTGTGCATCTCCAACGAGGAGGACGCCAAGGATGTATTCGGTATCGAGGCGGAAAACACCGATATTTACGGCGGCAAGCTGAACCACGACGGTTATAAATCGGTTGCCAAGCAGCTGATGGATAAATTCTCATTTGAGAAGGTTGCGATCACTTTGCGTACCTCCATTTCTGCCAGCGATAACGATTGGGCAGGGATGCTGTATGACGGGGAAAACTATTGCTTCTCCAAGTCCTATCACCTGCACATTGTGGACCGTGTTGGCGGCGGCGACTCCTTTGGCGGCGGCTTGATCTATGCACTGCTTTCCGGCAAGAGCAGTCAGCAGGCTATCGAGTTTGCAGTGGCGGCTTCCGCGCTGAAGCATTCCGTGGAGGGCGACTATAACCGGGTATCGGTGGCCGAGGTGGAGAAGCTGGCAGGGGGCGACGGCTCCGGCAGAGTACAGCGCTGATCCAAAAGGGTCGGTTGACTTTCTGAATGAACGTGCTATAATGGATATATCCCCAAAAAAGAAGAAAGGTATGGTTTATTATTATGAAGAAGATTTTAGCGCTTACCCTCAGCGTGCTGATGCTGTTTGCAGTGCTGGCAGGCTGTGGCGGCAAGGACAAGAAGCTTTCCGATGAGGAAATGATCGTAGGCCGCTGGGAAATGACGACGGATATAGGCAAGACGTTCGTTGCTTCCTTTGAAATGATGGGCATAGAGGTGAACACCGACAAGAAGGCAGAGATGACGGTGTACTACGAATTTAATGCCGACGGAACCTACGAGGTCAGTGTGGACGAAGCCAGCGCAGAAAAAGCGGTAGAATCCATGACGGAGATGGCCAAGGACTTGGTCAGAAGCCTCTATCCGGAGGAGACCCTGGAGCAGATGGCCGCTGAGGAAGGCATGGACGTAGAGGAAATGATGGATGCAATGGCCGCTGAGGTTGCCGGCGAAATGGATATGACCGATATGAACGAGACCGGCGACTACAAGTTTGAAAACGGCAAGCTGTATATGGATGGCGAAGAGGGTTTCAACTACACCCTTACCAAGACCAAGCTGGAGCTGACCGGCATCGACACCAGTGAGATGGATTCTGATGAGGAAGCCGCGATCAGCATGATGCTGGAGTACATGTTCCCCATGGTGATGAAAAAGGTTTCCTAAATAACAAAAAACCGGGCGTGTTGCAATAAAAGCAACACGCCCATTTTTTTCTGTTTATTCCGCGTTCAGTGTGTCCACCACGATGTCCTTATAGGGATTGACGATCACGGTTCTGTAGGTGTGGTAAATCACCATACCCGGCTTGGCATTGGGCGGTTTTTTGACCTGCTTTACGTTCGTAACATCCACCGGGATGTTCTGTCCGCCTTTGGTTTCCGCGTAGTAGGCCGCCAGCTGTGCCGCCTGGGTAATGGTATTATCCGGCGGGGTAGTATTCTCACAGCAGATGATCACGTGGGAGCCGTGCACCTTTTGGGCGTGCAGCCACAAATCGTCCTTTTTGGCAAACTTGTGGGTCAATTCCTCATTTTGGCGGTTGTTTCTGCCCACATAAATGGTGTAGCCGTCGGTGGATTCAAACTTCAGAGGGGGTAGCTTTTTGATCTTCATCCGCTTTCTGCCGCTGTCCGGTCGCAGATAGCCCCCGTCCTGTAATTCCTGACGGATCTCCTCCAGTTCGGCATCCGTATCTGCCCGTTCCAGCTCCTCCAAAACGCTTTGCAGGTACTTTGCTTCCTGAACGCCTTTTTCCAGCTGGGCAGTCAGCTCCTTTTCCGCGTTTTTCATCCGTCCGTAATCCTTATAGAATTTGGCGGCGTTTTGCTGGGGAGAGAGGGTCACAGACAGGGGGATCTCAATTTCTGCCATATTCTCGTCGTAGAAATCCTCGGCAAGAAGCACCGTCTGTCCCTTTTGGATCCGATGCAGATTGGCGGTAACGATATCACCCAGTTGGCGCAGTCGCTCCCGCTGATAAGTTTCCTGCAGCTCCTGCTGCTGGATGACCATTTTCTTTTGAGTGCGGGACAAAAGATTGGAAACGGTTTTTCGCACTGCCTGTCCCTTTTGCCGCATGGCTTCCCGACGGTCACGCAGGGCATAGCATCGGTCCAGCAGTGCACCAAAGCTTTCTTCCTTCAGGCAGGTGCCGTACTGGTGAATGGGGCAAAAGGCGTACTGCTTGGGAAGGTGCTCTTTGTCCGGCACGTAATAGGGTGCGGGGGTAGTCAGATGGGTGGAGAAAAACAGGTGCAGTTTTTCTGCTGTTTGAAAAATATCGGCATTTTCCAGCCGTCCCTGACCGTCGCCCAGTGCAAACAGCGCCGCCTCCCGGCACACCAGGGGGGAGAGTCCGCCCAGGCTGTCCATCAGCCGATCGGCCAGCAGGTCCGCACCGGGCGTTTGCAGAAGGTTTACATAACACTGCGCATCCATTTGGGTGGGGTCATGCTTTTCCAGACCTTCCGGGGCGGTATAAAATAGGCCGGGCAGAGCGGGACGTTTAATCTTCTCGTCAATGCCGATGCGCCGCAAGCAGTCGATGATGCGCCCATCCTGCCCCAAAAGATAGATGTTGCAGGTGCGCCCCATCAGCTCTGCCACCAGATGCTTTTGCACCGGGTCGCCCAGCTCGTCAATACAGTCAAAGGTCAGCTTTGCCAGCCGTTCCATAGGCGGCTGGGTGATGGCACTGAGCCGCGCCCCGGACAGATGCTTTCGCAGAAGCATACAAAACATGGGCGGCTCCTGCGGATTTTCGGGATTTTCGGCGGTTAGATGGAGCCGCGGTGCGGCAGGATTGGCGCACAGCAGCAGCTTTTGCCGCCCCTCCTGACATTTCAGAAGCAGCAGCACCGTATCCCGCCCGGGCTGGTGGATCTTCTCCACCCGACTGCCTATGGCAACTGCCCGCAGCTCGTCCAAAACCGCCTTTAAAAAATACGCATCAAAGGCCATGGTAAACCTCCATCATTTTGGAAAAAAGCTCCAGTATCCGTTCTTGCCGTCCCAACAGATACAGCGCGCCGAACAATAATTCCAAACCGGTCGCCAGGGCGTATTCCTTGGCGGTGGCAGATTTGGGGTGGGCGTGGGTATGGGCGTTTCTGCCCCGACGGAAAAAGTCGTGCTCCTCTTGGGTCAAAAGGGGCTCAATGGAAAGCATCAGCTTTGCCTGGGTGGGGGCTTTCACCAGAGAGATGGTGTGACTGTGAAGATTTTTCAGGGTTTTATCCCCCTGCACGCACAGATGACTGCGGCATAACAGCTCATAGACCCCGTCACCGATATGCGCCAGTCCCACGGCAGAGATGGTATTTACCTGATGTATATCAAATTGTAGGTGAAAAAGATTCTCCATTTCATTTCTCCCCGGAAAGTATTGATAAAATTCGTAGCAACAGCTCCCCTGGAGTAACCGCTGATTGATTACCTTTTGAGGACCGGTAGGGGTCGATTGAGCACATCGGCCCAAACAAAATGTTACAAATCCGCCGTAATTATAAGAAAAATTTAACCTTTTTTGTCGATATGTTTGCCGTGGGCAAACTCGATATTTTTGCTTTGCAAAATCGATATAATTCTGTTTCGCAGAATTTCGATATGTTGCCTAACGGCAACAAGTTCGATATAAATTCCCTCTCGCCCCGCAGGGCATATCGAGTGCGTCAGCACATATCGAGTGCGTTAGCGCATATCGAAAATTCCTTCAGGAATTTATATCGCTGAAATTCATTTTTATTAAAAATGAATTTCAATACCAGCCACAGGGGAGGCGTTGGTATTGCGCCCACGGAATATCGGCAAATAAAAATCAGGGAGTGTCGCAGATTTTTTGCAACACTCCCTTTGATTTTAGTTCAGAGCAGCCTTTGCCTTCTCTACCAGAGCAGCGAAAGCGACGGAATCCTGAATAGCCATCTCGGACAGGCTCTTGCGGTTCATCTCGATACCGGCCTTCTTCACACCGTTCATAAAGGTGGAGTAATTCAGACCGTAGGGAGCAACAGCGGCAGACAGACGGGTGATCCACAGTCTGCGGTAGTCACGCTTCTTCAGCTTGCGGCCAACGAAAGCGTAGTTGCCGGACTTCATCACGGCCTGCTTGGCCATCTTAAAGTGCTTGGACTTAGAACCCCAGTAGCCCTTGGCCAGCTTCAGGGTAGCATTTCTTCTTTTGCGCGTCATCATTGCGCCTTTAACTCTTGCCATCTTTTATATCCTCCTATCCTTATTTGTACGGAATCATCTTCTTCACTGCATCGACGTTGGTAACATCGGCGTAAGCAGTGGTGCGCAGACGACGGGTACGCTTGGTGTCTTTCTTGGTGAGGATGTGGCTCTTGTAAGCGCGGGCTCTCTTAACCTTACCGGTCTTGGTCAGGCTAAATCTTTTCTTTGCACCGCTATGAGTTTTCAGCTTGGGCATAGTGTATTTCTCCTTCCGATTCTTTGGTTATAATAAATTACTTACTGGATTTGGGGCTGAGGAACATCGACATAAAACGTCCCTCCAGCTTGGGGTTTTTCTCGGTGGTGGCGATTTCGGCGCAGGCCTCAGCAAATTCGATCAGCAGCTTTTCACCCAGGTTGGTGTGCGCCATCTCTCTGCCTCTGAAGCGGACGCTGACTTTGACACGGTTGCCGTCCTTCAAAAACTTCTGTGCGTTCTTGACCTTGGTGTTGAAGTCGTTGGTGTCGATACTGGGACTCATACGGATCTCCTTGATTTCCACGACCTTCTGATTTTTCTTGGCTTCCTTTTCCCGCTTCTTCTGATCGAAGCAGAACTTGGAATAGTCCATAATCTTACAGACAGGGGGAACGGCGTTGGGAGAGATTTTTACCAGGTCCAGGCCCTGCTCCTCCGCCATTGCGTTGGCTTCGTCGGCAGACATAATGCCCAGCTGTGCGCCATCCTCGCCGATGACACGAATCTCCTTATCCCGGATTTCCTCGTTGAGCTGATGATCTAACTTGGCTATTGTAAAGCACCTCCAAAAATTGGTTGTTCAAAAAAGAACAACAAAAAAAGCGGACGCACAGCATCCGCATACTCACAGTTTTCCCGCAGGAAAGGTGGAATATTGACCTCTTTGCACAGTTGCTGGAGGTGAGGCGGATGGTTGGCCTTCTTTATTGCCCGTGTATCTTACCACATCTTTTCCCGCTTGTCAACAGGGAAAAAGGTGAAAACAAGTAATTGTGCAACTTTTTTTACAATGTTCCGCTATTTGGGAAATAAGCGTTGACAAGAAGTGCATTATGACATAAAATGAACAAAATATTAAAAAATAAGGGGTGTTTCTATGAGCAGCAAGCTGACACGAAAGTACGGACTGTTTACCGCGATTTGTATGGTGGTGGGCATCGTTATCGGCTCCGGTGTGTTTTTTAAGGCCGGTGACATTTTAGCCATTACCGGCGGAGATATGGCCACCGGTGTATACGCCTGGATCATTGGCGGCTGCATTATGCTGGCGTGCCTGCTGTCCTTCTCCTTTATGGGGCAGCGATACGAACGGGTGAACGGCATTGTGGACTATGCGGAAGCATTGGTCGGGCCAAAGTACGGGTATATGATGGGCTGGTTCTCCACTACCATTTATTTCCCTGCCATGACCTCTGTGCTGGCGTGGGTTTCTGCCCGATACACCTTGGCATTTCTCCTTTCCGCGTTCCCCAATCTGTCGGCGTTGATCCCCAACGGGGGTACCGGCCCGGAGGCAATGGTGCTGGCAGGCTTTTATATGATCGTCATTTACGCCATGAACAATCTGTCTCCCCGCATTGCGGGTAAGTTCCAGACCAGTACCACGGTGATCAAAATGATCCCTCTGGCACTGATGGCGGTGGTAGGCTTGATCGCCGGCATTACCAGCGGCCTGCTGCAGGAAAATTTCAACACCCCCCTGGAGGGTGTGCAGCCTACTTCCTCCAACCCCCTGTTTGCCGCAGTGTGCGCCACAGCCTTTGCTTATGAGGGCTGGATCATTGCCACATCCATCAACTCCGAGATCAGGGATTCCAAAAAGAATATGCCCAGGGCATTGATCATCGGCGGCATTGTGATCATGGCCACCTATCTGCTTTACTACATTGGTGCCGCAGGCGGCGCTACCAAGGCGGAGCTGATGGACAAAGGCGCGACGGTTGCCTATACCAACATTTTCGGCGGCGTCGTGGGCAATATTTTGAATCTGTTTATTGCCATCTCCTGCATCGGCACCACCAACGGCCTGATGCTGGGCTGTACCCGTTGTATGTACTCCTTGGCAGATCGGAAGCGGGGCCCCAAATCCGATATGTACAGCCAGGTGGACAAGGCCACCAATATGCCTGCCAACTCTGCCACCTTTGCGCTGGTGGCCTGTGCGGTATGGTTTTTGTACTTCTATGTGGCAAATCTCTGGGGCGGCGTTCCCGCCGGTTCTCCCTTTGCCTTTGATTCCAGTGAGCTGCCCATTATTGCGATTTATCTGATGTATCTGCCCATCTTCATCTGCTGGATGGTAAAGGCCAAGGGTGAAAGTGCTCTGCGCCGTTATGTGATGCCGGTGTTGGCGTTTATTGGCAGTGTGTTTATGATCATTGCCAGCATCTACCGCCATCAGATGGGCTGCGTGTGGTTTATGATCGTATTTGCGGCAATTATGCTTGTGGGTCTGCTGCTGGACAGAAAAAAGAAAAACGAACAAAAATGATTATAAAAAATGGGTGTCTTAGGACACCCATTTTTATATGGTTCTATAATAAATGTTGGGGTCAGGCTTAATGAGCCTGACCCCATCGTCATAAATAATAGTTGAGCATAGAGAACAAAATCCTTAGAATAAAAAGTACCACCAATCCACCCAAAGGAGGTTCCCTATGCTCATGAAA
>JAGASJ010000018.1 GCA_017621795.1 Oscillospiraceae bacterium
GTCTCTTTTGCCCGGCGGATGTTTTCGTTTGCAGACTTCTCTATAGTACAGATGTTTGCCTTCGACGTACCAAGACGGTCAGCAATCTGCTGCTGAGTCATTCCCTGCTTTCGGAGACGGATAACTTCCTTCTGTCTGTCGGTGAGTAGGGTATCTTTCATACAGATTAATTGAACGCCATTAACAATAAATACATTGGTTGAACGACGGGCAAAAACGCGCACAGGAAACTTCGCATTGACCGGCGTCTGAGAAGTCTGTGTTCAGAAAAACTGCAGAAATCAGCAGTGTGTATCAGGCACAGCCGGAATTATCCGGCAAATCTCTTTGAGCGAAGCAAAAACAGGAATAATTTTCCGGTGTTTTCAGGAGTGATATAATCATTCACAAGCCTTATATTGATTCTCGTCAAAATATTTGATGTTCTCATTCAACAAATGAGAGGTGTATTAAATATGGTAGTAAAGGTAGGAGTTGCAAAGCTCGGCAACATCGCATCAGGTGTTATGGCAGAGCTTCTTTTAGATGAGCGTGCAGACCGTGAAGACATGATGACCTTCATGGCAACCTCTGGAACCAAACTGCAGAAGGAAGACGTTGACCGCGTCGTTTCCAACCTGAAAGCATGGCAGCCGGACTTCGCAATCGTCGTTTCCCCGAACGGCGTCCTTGAAGGCCCAGTTGGTGCACGTGACGAACTCGCAGCAGCAGGCATCCCGGTCATCGTTATCACTGACGATGTCACCACCAAGAAAGAGGGATGGGAAGCACTCAAAGCATCTAACTATGGTTACATCATCATGAAGGCAGATGCAATGATCGGTGCACGCCGCGAGTTCCTCGACCCAGTTGAGATGGCAGACTACAACGGAAACCTCATTAAGGTCCTTGCAACCACCGGTGCATTCCGCAAACTCCAGCTCGAGCTTGACAAAGTCATCGACCAGGTTAAGGAAGGCAAGAAGGGCGCAGAGCTCGTTCTCCCGAAACTCGTCGTCAACTCTGACAACGCAACCAAGGGCGAATTCACCAACCCGTACGCACACGCAAAAGCACGCGCAGCATACGAGATGGCACAGTCTGTTGCAAACATCAACGTTAAGGGTTGCTTCATGACCAAAGCATGGGAAGACTACATCCCAATCGTTGCATCTGCACACGAAGTCATGCGCCAGGCAGCAGCACTCTGTGACGAAGCACGTGAGATTGAGAAGGGCTGTGACGGTGTCATCCGCATGCCGCACAAGAAGACTGGTGAGATCGTCTCCAAGACTGCACTCATCAGCAAGCCAGAGTAAATCTGATTTACTCATAACCATTTTTTCTTTTGGATTGAACAGGGGTGCGTTGCACCCCAGTTTAATGAGCGCACATATCCCCGCGACGGACGAGAGTTTGCTCGAGTCATGAGCAAGGTGAATACCTTGCGATTCTAAGGGGCGTGCGGCTTCGCCTTAGCCCCAATACGTTTTAAAAAATCAATTTCCAACAGGCTTGGTCGCTTCCGTTCCATCGCCTATCGTATTGCTTTGCGGTGTTTTTCAAAAAATAGAAGTATTAGAAATCCTCAGAGTTATTTTTCAATAATCCGCTTAATCAGCGGCATCACCGGCGGCTTTTCCATCCGCTTTACCCGCGACCTCCGCGCAGCAGGCCCTGCGGAAAGAACAGGCGCTTCCATTTCCTTTTCCATCCGGGATACAATCTCATCAAATGCCCGCTTGTATGCCGTACAGTGCGGGTCAACGCCTTCGAGTTCTCCGCCGGTTGGAGCTATCGCATTGTACGGACAGCCGCCTCTGCAGTAGGTAATGTGTGCACAGTCGCGGCAGGCAGAATCCACATGCTCCTTAAATGCCGTCATCCGCTTTCCTGCCGGACTTTCCATCAGATTTGCAATCGACGGCTTATCCTGCACATACCCCATCACCCACTCCGGCATACCGATAAACCGGTAGCACGGATAAATCGCACCGTCAGGCCCAATCGCAAAAGTAGAACCCA
>JAGASJ010000062.1 GCA_017621795.1 Oscillospiraceae bacterium
CGCGGTGCTTTGCACCGCAAGAAAACGGATTCCCACGGCTGCTGCGCAGCCTCGGAATGACAAGGGACGGGACCCCGTCCCTTACTTTCATATATTTCGTAATAATGAATTGGCTTTGCCATGAATTGATGCTATCGCATCATGATTTCTCGCTTTGCTCCATGAATTGAATTGCCAAAGCCTTATGCGCCGCAGCGCAATTCATGTGGTGAAAACCACAATTCATGCATTTATGCAATTCATGCCGTCAGGCAATTCATTTATACAAATTGTGCTACAGGGGAGGCGTTTCCGTTTTGGAAAGCTTCTCATTCCGTTCCCGTTCAGCCTGAGACAGGCGCAGATAGTTGGGCTCTAAGGTGGCGGCGTCGCATTTTTCTCCCCGCAGGAGCATTTTTTCTGCCACCAATGCCACACCTGCGGCCCGCTGGTGCAGCTTGTGTTCCGGGGGCAGGATCAGATTGGGCCAGCGCTCGCGCAAGGTTTCATACGTCAGCTTGCTGCCGTCTCCCACCAAATACACCGGTCCGTCTACCACTCCTAAATCCTCTAAAAGGTCCTCTAATGCAATGGCCCGATCCTCCCGGATGCGGGTGGCCACCCCTCGTTGATACCGAAACATGGCATTATAGACCTGATTGCGGCGGGCGTCCATCACCGGCATCACCCAGCCGTTAAAAACGCCGAAATTTTCGGCCATTGCCTCTAAGGTAGAGACACCGCAGCAGGGGATCTCCAGCCCAAAGGCAAAGCCCTTTGCCGCCGCCACGCCGATGCGCACGCCGGTAAAGCTGCCCGGACCTGCCGCCACGGCCACCGCCTCCACCCGGTTGGGCGTGCGACCGCAATTTTGAAGCAGCTGCTGGGCCATACTCAATAGTGTCTGGCTGTGGGTCAGCCCGGTATTCTGATAGCTCTCGCCCAGTAAAACCCCGTTTTCCAGCAACGCCACCGAGCCTGCTTTTGCAGAGGTCTCAAAGGCTAAAATCAGCATAATCTGTCCCTCCTGTAACGGTGATGGTGCGGCTTTCGTCCCCGGTTTTGGAAATTTCCACCACAATGGGGTCTTCCAGCGCGTCTGCCACATTTTCGCTCCACTCCACGGCGCAAACGCCCTTTCGCTCCAAATAATCCTCCCAGCCGATGTCGAACAGATCGTCACTGCAGCTTAGACGGTACATATCGAAGTGGAACAGAGGCATCCTGCCGGTTAAATATTCATTTACAATGGTATAGGTGGGGCTGGTGACCTGCTCGGTGGCGCCCAATCCACGGGCAAGACCGCGGGTAAAAGCGGTCTTGCCCGCCCCCAGATCCCCTTTATAGGCAATTACTGCGCCGGGCTTTAATATTTTGGCCAGCTTTTCCCCTACTTCTTCCGTCTGCCGGGGGCTGTTTGAGTAAAAAATCATATTATTTCCTTTTTCGATCATTTTTGATTTTTCAGCTTTTCTGCCTGATCCGCGGTGGCCAGGGCGTCGATGATCTCATCAATGGCGCCGTCCATCACGCTGTCGATTTTGTAAAGAGTCAGACCGATGCGGTGATCGGTTACCCGTCCCTGGGGGAAATTATAGGTGCGGATGCGTTCGTTCCGCATACCTGTGCCCACCTGACTGCGGCGCATACCGGTGACCTCTGCGTCCTGCTTCTCCTGCTCGATCTCATACAGCTTGGAGGCCAGCAGACGCATACATTTCTCACGGTTTTGCACCTGACTGCGTTCCTCCTGACAGGCCACCACAATGCCTGTAGGCTTGTGGATCAGGCGCACAGCAGAGCTGGTTTTGTTTACGTGCTGACCGCCCGCACCGCTGGCACGGTAGACCTGCATCTCAATGTCGGCAGGATTGATCTGCACGTCTACCTCCTCCATTTCCGGAAGGACCGCCACTGTGGCGGTGGAGGTGTGCACCCGTCCGCCGGACTCGGTTTCCGGCACCCGCTGAACACGGTGGACACCGGATTCGTACTTCAGTCGGGAATAGGCGCCCCGTCCGTTAATCACAAAGTCTGCTTCCTTCACGCCGCCAAGTTCCGTCTCGTTGTAGTTCATCAGCTCTACCTGCCAGCCCTTTTGGGCGGCATACATGCTGTACATCCGAAAAAGACTGTGGGCAAACAGGGCGCTTTCTTCGCCGCCTACGCCGCCCCGAATCTCCACAATGACGCTTTTTTGGTCGTTGGGGTCTTTGGGCAGCAGCAGGATTTGAAGCTGTTTAAACAGCCGTTCCTTTTCGTTTTTTGCGTCCTGATAGGTCTGCTGGCAAAAATCCTTCATCTCCGGCTCACCCATCAGCTCCAGGGCATCGCGCATATCCTGCTCTGCCTGCAGATAGGCGTGGTAGGCCTCTACGATCGGCTCTAAATCGTTGCGCTCCCGTAAAATTGCGGTGGCTTTTTTGGGGTCGTTGTAAAAATCCGGCTGCTCACTGCGGGCACAAAGCTCCTCAAAACGTCCGGCAACCGCCTGTAATTTTTCAATCATCGGGCATACTCCCTCATTTTATTTTGATTATTATACCAAGAGTTTGCCCAAATGTAAATACATCCGCCCTTTTCGGAAGGTCTAAAAATTTTCTATTTAACCCTATGATTTTCGATTCAAATATGGTATAATGGTCAAAACTATGGAAACAGGAAGTGTATTATGGGACTTATCAGCAAGATTTTCGGTACCCATTCCGAAAAGGAAATTAAGAAAATCAAACCCATTGTAGAAAAGATCCTTGCAATGGAAACGGAATATAAAGCCCTTTCCGAGGAAGCTTTAAAAGCAAAAACCCGTGAATTTAAGGACCGCTATCAAAAGGGTGAGACACTGGATGATCTGCTTCCCGAGGCCTTTGCCGCTGTGCGTGAAGCGGCGGATCGGGTGCTGGGTATGCGTCCTTATCCCGTTCAGCTCATCGGCGGCATTGTGCTGCACCAGGGCCGCATTGCGGAAATGAAGACCGGTGAAGGCAAGACCCTGGTAGCGGTGCTGCCCTGTTATTTGAATGCTTTAAGCGGTCGGGGTGTCCACGTGGTCACCGTTAACGATTACCTTGCAAAGCGTGACTCTGAATGGATGGGCAAGGTGTATCGGTATATGGGTCTGACGGTGGGACTGGTGATCCCCGGGATGAAGCCTGCGGAACGGCGCATTTCCTACGCCGCCGATATCACCTACTGCACCAATAACGAGCTGGGCTTTGACTACCTGCGGGACAATATGGCCCTTTATAAGCAGGATCTGGTCCAGCGGGGACATGCCTTTGCCATTGTGGACGAGGTGGACTCCATTTTGATCGACGAAGCCCGTACGCCGCTGATCATCTCCGGCCGCGGAGAGGATTCCTCCAAGCTGTATGAGCTGGCAGATGCCTTTGTGGCAGGTCTGCGGAAGCAGGTCTTCGCCAAGACCGACGAAAAGGAAGAACAGGACAGCCTGGATTGTGACTATGTGGTAGACGAAAAGTCCCGTTCCGTATCCCTTACCGCCTCCGGTATTGCCAAGGCGGAACGGCAGTTCCAGGTGGAAAACTTAGCCGACCCGGAAAATGCCACCCTCTCCCATCACCTGAATCAGGCAATGAAGGCCCGCGGCTTGATGAAAAAAGACATCGACTACGTGGTCAAGGACGGGGAGATCATCATCGTTGACGAATTTACCGGCCGATTGATGTACGGCAGACGGTACAACGAGGGCCTGCATCAGGCCATTGAAGCCAAGGAACGGGTGCAGGTTGCCAGTGAAAGCAAGACCCTGGCCACCATCACCTTCCAAAATTTCTTCCGTCTTTACAACAAGCTCTCCGGTATGACCGGTACTGCACTGACGGAAAAAGAGGAATTTGAGGCCATTTACAATCTGGACGTGGTGGAGATCCCCACCAACCGTCCGGTGATCCGTAAGGATCGCTCCGACACGGTATATAAGACCGAGGCAGGCAAATTCCGCGCCATTATCCGCCAGGTGCAGGAGTGTTATCAGAAGGGTCAGCCGGTGCTGGTGGGTACGGTCTCCATTGAAAAAAGTGAGCTGCTTTCAAAGCTGTTAAAGAAGACCGGCGTGCCCCACAGTGTGCTCAACGCCAAGAACCACGAGCAGGAAGCCCAAATCGTTGCCCAGGCAGGCAAGCTGGGTGCGGTCACCATTGCCACCAATATGGCAGGCCGTGGTACAGATATTGTGCTGGGCGGCAATGCCGAGTATATGGCGATGAATGAATTGCGGAAAAAGGGTCTGCCGGAGGAGCTGTTACAGCAGGCAAACGCCTATTCCGAGACCGATGATCAAGAGGTTTTGGCACTGCGGGCGGAGTATGAGCGACTGCTGAAAAAATACGCTTCGGAGATGGCAGAGGAAGCACAGCAGGTGCGGGATGCCGGCGGCCTGTTCATCATCGGTACCGAGCGTCACGAATCCCGTCGTATCGACAACCAGCTGCGTGGCCGTTCCG
Source organism: Oscillospiraceae bacterium (assembly GCA_017621795.1). Taxonomy (GTDB): domain Bacteria; phylum Bacillota; class Clostridia; order Oscillospirales; family Oscillospiraceae; genus Faecousia. The sequence continues at coordinate 4,446 of JAGASJ010000062.1, forward strand.
GCCGTCAGGGCGACCCCGGCGAAAGCCACTTCTACCTGAGCCTGCAGGATGATCTGATGCGTCTTTTCTCCTCTGATCGGGTGATGGGCGTTATGAATATGCTGGGCCTGGACGAGGATACCCCCATTGATGCCAAAATTCTCTCCAATGCGGTGGAAAATGCTCAGCGCAGTGTGGAAAGCCGCAACTTCCGTTCCAGAAAGAATGTTTTGGAATACGATAACGTGATGAATACCCAGCGTGAGGTCATTTACGCCCAGCGGCAGAAGGTGCTGGACGGGGAGGACCTGCGGGATAATATGATGAGTATGCTTCGCTCCTATATGGATTCTGCGGCGGCAGAGGCACTGACTGAAAGCGGCGGTGTTTTGGATGAAAGCGGACGCAGGGAGCTGAAGAATAAGCTGGGCAATCTGTTCTTTAGGTTTGAGGATGTTTGTGAAGACGGCGCAACCGCGGAAGAAGTTGCCGATGTCCTGTATGAAAAGGCAAAGGCCACCTACGAAGCCAAGGAGACCCGTTACGGCGCACCCATGATGCGGGAGCTGGAACGGGTGGTCATGCTCCGTGTTGTAGACGAGTACTGGATGGACAATATTGACGCCATGGATGATCTGAAGCAGGGCATTACCCTGCGCGCCTACGGTCAGCACGATCCGGTCATTGCCTACAAAGAGGAAGGCTATCAGATGTTTGAGGCGATGGTGACCGCCATTCGGGAGGAGACTGTTCGCCGTATGTTCGCCGTGGAGATCCGTCCCGCCCAGGAAGTAAAGCGGGAGCGGGTGGCCAAGGAGGTCAGCACCTCCGGCGCACGGGAGGCTACGGTGAAGAAACAGCCGGTACGCAACGCCTCCACCAAAGTGGGCCCCAACGATCCCTGCCCCTGCGGTAGCGGCAAAAAGTATAAAAAATGCTGCAGAGATAAGGATATTTCTGCAGGAATGTAAATGCAAATTTGAAGGAAGGTGGGCAATATGAAAAAGCTTACAGCGCTGCTGCTGTCGGTCATTATGGTGCTGAGCCTTTGTGCCTGCGGCAGTGACAACAGTCAGTATGTGCCCACCGGCAACGGCCTGGGTGACGGAGAACGTCCCAACGACAGCACCCAGCAGCAGGATCAGGTCTTGAACCTGACGTATTACAGAGAGCAGACCTTAAACCCCCTTTATTGCACGGACTACACCAATAAGCTGCTGTTTTCCCTGCTGTATGAGGGACTGTTCTGCGTAGACAGAGATTATAATGTGGAGCCGATGCTGTGCAAAAACTACCGCATTTCCGAGGATATGCGCACCTACACCTTCTATTTGGAAAAGGCCACCTTCTCCAACGGTGCGCCTCTTACCGCCAATGATGTGGTGCAAACCCTGCTTGCCGCCAAGGAAAGCCAGGTGTACGGCGGGCGCTTCTTCCACATTACAACCATCCAGCTTTCCGAGGATGGGGGCGTGCAGGTGAGCACCGACACGCCTTATGAGAATCTCCCGCTGTTACTGGATATCCCCATTATCCCCGCAAACCAGCTGGAGAGCACCCGTCCTGCAGGCACAGGGCCGTATCTGTTGGACGAGTCCGGCAGCATTGCCCGTCTGCGGCGGCGCAACGACTGGTGGTGCACAAGCTCCGATCTCATTGCCACAGCCCCCTCCATCACCCTGCTGGAGGCCCAGTCCAACACCCAAATTCGGGATAATTTCCAATTCCACGATCTTTCGGTGGTGTGTGCCGACCCCGGCTCAGACCGCTTTGCCGACTACCGCTGTGACTATGAGCTTTGGAACTGTGAAAGCGGTATGTTTATGTATTTGGCCTGCTCGGCGGACAGTGAGGTATTCTCTGTTCCCGAGGTACGTGCCGCACTGACTTATGCCATTGATCGGGATTATTTGGCGGATACCTATTACCGGGGCTATGCCCAGGGCGTGACCTTGCCGGCATCCCCCCGTTTCCCTTACTACAGTCAGGCTTTGGCCGCCCGCTACAGCTTTAATAGCGCCAAATTCTATGATGCGGTAGTGGATACGGCACGGCTGGATGCGGAAGTGGTGCTTTTGGTCAACGGCGGCGACAGCCTGCGGGTGCGTGTGGCGCGTTCTATTGCCCAAATGCTCACCGATTGCGGCCTGAAGGTACAACTGAAGGAGCTGACCGGCAGTAATTTCACCTACGCCGTACAGACACGTCAGTATGACCTGTATTTGGGGCAGACCATATTGTCCCCCAATATGGACCTTTCCGCCTTCTTCCATACCTTCGGGGATTTGAGCTACGGCGGCATCAACGATGTGGGTGCCTACTCGCTGTGCATGGAGTCGCTGGCAAACTACGGCAACTACTATACCCTTTATAAATACATTATGGAAAACGGTCTGCTGTGCCCGGTGCTGTTTCGCAGCTATGCGGTGTTTGCCACACGGGGACTGCTCACCGATTTACAGCCTGCACGGGATAACATCTTCTATCATTCTGCGGGAAAAACCATGGAAAAAGCGCTCTTGCGGGAGCAATAAAAAAGCAGGGGACGGACCGTCCCCTGCTTTTTAAGTGAAAAGTGAAAAGTGAAAAGTTGAAACTTGTATAGTAAAAGTGGACACATCGAAGAGTTAAAGATATAATTAAATCGAGGTGTTCAAAATGAAAAGAAGTTTCACAAAAGAGTTCAAGATCAAAGCATGCGAATTGGTGCTTAGGGATGGTCTCAAACCCTC
>JAGASJ010000063.1 GCA_017621795.1 Oscillospiraceae bacterium
CGCGGTGCTTTGCACCGCAAGAAAACGGATTCCCACGGCTGCTGCGCAGCCTCGGAATGACAAGGGACGGGACCCCGTCCCTTACTTTCATATATTTCGTAATAATGAATTGGCTTTGCCATGAATTGATGCTATCGCATCGTGATTTCTCGCTTTGCTCCATGAATTGAATTGCCAAAACTCTATGCGCCGCAGCGCAATTCATGGGGTGAAACCGCAATTCATGCATTTATGCAATTCATGCCGCAGGCAATTCATTAAAAAAGCATCCACCGGCGTAGCCGGTGGATGCTTTTTATTAGTTCATATATGCGTCGTTGTGGATGTTCTTCACAACATTCCAACCGGCGGCGGTCAGGGAATCGCTGGTCAGGGTGAACAGCGCATCGGAGCCCATTACGCATACGACCTGATTGTCCTTGGTGGCGATCAGGGCGTCGCTGGCGGTAACACAGACCCACTTTGCAAAGTCCAGATTCTTCTCGAAGTCTGCGATGATGGCATCAGCATCAGCGCCGTCTTCCAGGGTTACCAGTACCATGCTGTAGGGGGTGGTGATCATCATGGGGGAGAAGGTCAGGCCGCTGGCAATGCCCTCGTAGGAGGTCAGGCCTGCCATAACGGTGAAGGTGTCGTCCTTTACCAGACCGGTGATGGCGTAGCTGTCGATCTGCTGCAGCTTCATCTCAGCCAGGATGGCGTCCAGTGCCACCTTGTCGTTTTCGGCCAGTTCGCCGGAGATCATGGGCTGGGGAACATACTCGGGCAGGTCAGCAGTCAGGGTGCGGAAGCATTCCTTCATTGCTTCCAGGCCGGTGAGGAATTCCTGGGGCATCTCGCCGTACAGGTAGCCTTCCTCCATCGTGCCGTCGGAAAAGCTGACGGAGAAGGAAGCGGAAGGACCATCTGCATAGTCCTGCATACCAAGCAGAGCTTGCAGGCCGGAATTCTTGTAGGCTTCGTAAATGGTAGCCATCGCGGAGGCATCCACGCTGCCTTCCTTGCGGATCTCTGCCTGGTAAGCGATGCTTACGCCGCCCATATCATCGGGATAAGCGCTGAGCACCTGGTTGGTTTCGGGGGTCTCGCTGTAGTAGATGCTAAAGTAGGTGACGGAGACCTCGTCGGTGGTTACATCGGGTGCGGTGGTCTCGGGAACAGTGGTCTGATTGTCCTCGGTCTTCTTACTGCCGCAAGCGGCAAAGCTCATAACCATAACAACAATCAACATCAATGCGAAAATTCTTTTCATTTTGCTGTTAACTCCTTAAAATTTATTCTTTTGGGTTCGCCTGCGCCATTATACTGAATGATTTGTAAAAAATCAAGCGATTTTTCCAACTTTTACACTCTGTTCATTATTATAAATGAATGGACAATGAAATAAATACGGGCAGATGATATCTGCCCCTACGAGTTCTATCGCACGTTTTCGTCCAACACCGTAGGGGCGAATATCATCCGCCCTTTGTTTATCCATTCTTTTTCGGTTTATTGTGATAGAAACGGCGGTGGCGTTTTTTTGCGGGCTTTTCCCCTTCCTGCTTGCCCTGAACTTTTTCCTCCTGCTTGGGAGCAGGCTGTTCCTTCTTCTGCGCAGGCTTTTGGGGTGCGGGCTTTTTCTCCACAGCCGTCTTTTCTGTCTTTTCGCCGCCCTGATTTGCTTTTTTGTGATGGCGGCGGTTGCGGCTGCCCCGATTTTCCCGTTCCTTTTCGTTCTCGGCAGGTGCCGTCTTTTTCTCCACAGCCTCTGCCACCGTTTCCTCACTGTAGCGGAATTTGATGGGCTCTAAGGAAAGACCGGATTCCTGCTCATCGGTCTGCTTTTGCTTTTTGCTGTTTCCGGAGATGGGTGCCCAATCCTCGGGGATGGGCTGGTCGGTTTTCTTTGCCTTGCCGCTGCGCAAAACAGCGATCTCATCGTTGCGGAACACGCCCAGCTCCTCGGGACGGTCCTCCATACGCACCTTCACCTTCTGCCGCAAGAGATTTACCTCCACGATGGTGCCTCTGCCTTGGGGGGTATCCACAAAGGAATCCTGCTTGGGACTGTTCTTCAGCAGATCCTCATAAGCCTCCTGCTCATATTTCAGGCAGCACATCAGCCGTCCGCAGGTGCCGGAGATCTTGGTGGGATTCAGGCTCAAAGACTGGGTCTTCGCCATTTTGATGGATACCGGCTGGAAATCATCCAGGAAGGTGGCACAGCAAAACGGTCTTCCGCAGACACCCAGGCCGCCTACCATCCGTGCCTTGTCCCGCACGCCGATCTGACGCAGCTCGATACGGGTATGGAAAGTGGATGCCAGGTGCTTTACCAGCTCCCGGAAATCCACACGCTCATCGGCGGTGAAGAAAAACAGGATCTTACTGCCGTCGAAGGCACATTCGGCGCTGACCAGCTGCATATCCAGCTTTTGCTCTTCGATCAGCTCCATACACTGCTTATAGGCCTTCTTCTCCAGTTGCCGATTTTCTTCCACGGTTTTTTCGTCCTGACTGCTGGCCTTGCGCAGTACCCGACGCAGCGGCGACACCACATCCTTCACAGAAATGAAGTGGTTTCCGCCGGCACAGATGCCGTATTCCGGTCCCCGTGCCGTATCTATGATCACATGGTCGCCGGTGGCATAATGCTTGCCTGCAGGGTCGAAAAAGTAAATTTTTTGCCCGGGGCGGAACTGAATATCCACCACCTGCACCTGTTCCTGATTTTTATTCTCTACACTCATAGTATTCTCCTAAGTTCTTCTTCGATGGGCATTACTACCTTAGTGCCCATTGCAAATAGCCGCTGATGGCGGCGGGGGAAACATTGCCCCGCGCATAGGTGATCGTTTTGCGCAGTGCGTCGATGGCGCCCATCAAGTCCTTGCGGCTGCGGGATGATGCCACCAGATCTGCCAGGGGCAGAACGGCTGTCATACCACTGCGGGCGGTGAGCGCATCGGTAAGCACCAGCAGCCACTGCTCCAACTCCCCGATCAGTGCGTCCCGCTTCCATTTTTCCATGGGACACAGCACCTTTAACAGTGCAAAAGCATCCCGCGCGGCATAGGCGCGTAAAAAGTCCTCTGTATTTTGGGTCGCACCCTCAGCTTCCTGCAAAATCTCCTGTGCCTGACCCAAATAGCCGCCGCTGCGGGCAATAGCGCCTGCGATCTGCTGATCCGTTGCCTGGGGAAACTGCCCGCGCAGGGCGTTTTTCAGCACATCCTGGGGCAGTGCGGACATCTTAAGTTCCGTGCATCGGGAGCGCACAGTGGGCAGCAGCACATCACTGCTCTGTGTAAGGATAATGTACACGCCGTAGGAAGGCGGTTCCTCCAAGATCTTCAGCAATGCGTTTTGGGTGGGGATACCCATATCCTGCCCCCGTGGGAACAGATAGATTTTGTGGCTTGCCTCATTGGGGCGCACATACATATCTGCCGTGGCCTGCCGGATCAAGTCGATGGGCACGTGCTTTTTGTCGGGGTCGTCCACAGTGATCAGATCCGGATGGGTGTTCGTCAGGGCCTTGCGGCAGGCGTTACACACACCGCAGGGCTTTTTCTGCCCCTGACATAATATTCCGGCGGCTAACAGCCGTGCCAGTGTATGCTTTCCCGACCCCTTCGGTCCGGAGATCAGGTAGAAATGGGCAATATGGCCCCGTGCCAGGGCATGCTCTAAGTTTTCTTTGATGCGCCGGTTGCCCAGCAACTTGTCAAATGCCATTTCTTTCTCCTTTCCTATTTTAGCATACAGTGTCAACAGTTTGTACTTTCCATGGATTTTCCCCGGAATTGGCGGAAAGCAGCCTGTAATCATCCATTGCACCACTGCATTTTTTCACAGAGCTGGTTTTCGTCAAGTCAAGTAAAATCCCGCAGGGAATACTGTTTGTATTTTCAAGGGATTTTCCGCAGAATTGGCGGAAAGCAGCCTGTGAAAATTAACCCCAGAGTGCGGATAGCATGGGTATAACCTGCTTTTTACGGCTCATAATATGGGGCAAAAAGGCGGTATTGTCCTTGGGATGGACGTTGAAGGCCTGGGAGATGGTCTCGTCGTCCCCTAAGAAGATGATCTGCGTGCCCTCCAAAAGTACATCGGTGAGCATCAGGATCATCATAGAGAAGCCCTTTTCCTTGGCTGTTTTTTCCATAACCGCCAAAAATTCCTCTTTGCGTTCCAGCATTGCGGGGCTGTCCACACAGGTGACCTGGGCAACTGCCAGATTGTGGCCTGCAATATGGAACTCCTTGTAATCGGAGAACATCAGGTCCTCGGCGGTGCGATGGTCGCCGGAGACGGAGAAGATCTCCCTTCCCAGCTCCTCCAAAGAGATGTTGGCGATCCGTGCCATGCGCTCTGCGGTGCGAATGTCCCGTTCGGTGCAGGTGGGGGATTTAAACATGACCGTGTCCGACAAAATTGCCGCCGCCATCATCCCCGCCATCTTGGCCGAGGGCATCAGTCCCCGATCCTGGAACATTCCCGCAATGATGGTATTGGTAGAGCCTACCGGCTCGTTGCGTACATAAATGGGATTGCTGGTCTGAATATCCGCCAAACGGTGATGGTCGATGATCTCCAGGATCTCTGCCTCCTCCAATCCGGGAACGGACTGGGATGCCTCGTTGTGGTCCACCAGCACCACCCGTTTTCTCCGGGGGCGCAGTAAGTGATAACGGGTCAGGACACCTGCCACCTTTTCGTTCTCATCCAGGATGGGATAGCAGGGATAGCGGAAGCGGAGCACCTGCTCCTTTACCTCATCCACCCGATCCTCCAAATGGAAGCACACGATCCCCTCTGTGGCACAAATACGTCCTACAGGGGTGGACTGGAAGATCAGCCGCGCCGCACGGTAGGCATCCAAAGGGGTGGCGATAATGCAGGTGGAGGTCTGCATATCCCGCAGGCTTTCCTCCAATTCTGCCTGGCAGACCACCAAGCAGTTGACGTTCATTTCCAGCGCCCGTCTGATCATATCCGGCTGATGGCCGCAGATCACAATGGAATCGGGCTTATTAAACAGCAGATTTTCCTGCTCCTGGGGCAGTGCGATGGTCACCTCGCCCCGAATGGTGTCGATATTTTCTCCGGCGGCGTTGAGCACCCGTCCTTCCAGCACGGAAAGCACATTGAAAAGGGGCACATCCTCCAAAACGCCTACATTGACCTGCTCCATATTGTAGCTGGCCACATCCTCCCGGGACAGCATACCGTACAGTGTGCCGTCCTCATTGGTGACCGGCACGGCATTGATATTCTCCTGCCCCAGCAGCACCTTCCACGCCCGTCCTACGGTAACGGCGGCACTGAGAAGCGGGGGTGTATCAAAGTCCAGGTCGTGCACCTGGGTATACATATTGTGGATCCGCTTGGGCGGCTGAAAGCCAAAGCGATCCAAAACCAGCTGTGTTTCATCGGAAACGTGGCCAAGGCAAGCCGCCTCATACTCCCGATCGCCTACGGCATTACGCAGTGCCGCATAGGCCATAGCGGCCACGATGGAATCCGTGTCGGGATTGCGGTGACCGGTTACATAAATAGGGTCCATACCATTTCCTCCTTAAAAAAACATTAAACCGTGATCTCTCCTGCAAAGCTCTCTGCGAAGGCACAGCGGATCTCCTCCGGTGTCAAACCCTGTCCGATGCACCACATCAGCTTGGTCAGGGCGGCTTCCGTGGTCATATCCCGTCCCTGCAGAACGCCCAGCTCCAACAGCTTGTTGCCCACCTGATATACCCGCAGGTCTGAGCTGTCGTACAGGCATTGGGTGGTGATCACCACGCTCACGCCCTGCTCTATCGCCCGGCGTACACCCTCTAAGCCACTGCCCAAAACATTGACGCCGCCTAATCCAAACGCCTCCACCACGATCCCCCGATATCCCATATCCACCAGGGTATCAAAAATATCTGTGGATAAGCCGGGGGTCAGCTTCAGCAGGAAGACGTTATTGCTGATTTTGTCCTTCAGGGCGGGAACACCCTGCTTGTGGGAAACAATGGAGTGATCCACCGTCAGCCCCCGGTTGCTTACCACTGCGGCATAACGGGCGTTGACGCTTTCAAAAGCAGAAAAGCCGGAGGCACGCACCTTTACTGCTCTGCACCCCCGCATCACCTTGCGGTCAAAGGCCAAATATACGCCGGGATAACCGGATGCTGCCATAGCAAAGGCAGTGCGCAGGTTATCCGGTCCATCGCTGAGCACGTCCGGCAGGGGAAGCTGGGAGCCGGTAAACACCACCGGCAGGTCAATGTGCGGCAGCATAAAGGTCAGTGCCGAAGCAGTATAGGCCATGGTATCCGTGCCGTGGGAGATCACGATGCCGTCATAATCCTTTCGGCATTGAAACACGGTACGGGCGATCTCCTGCCACTGGGCAGGCTGCATATTGGAAGAATCCAGGCACATCAGCTCCTGCACCGTGATCTTATAAAACCGGGCAAGCTGTGAAATATACCCATCCAGCACACCCTGACGGGGCTCTAAGCCCTGACCGCCCTCTACAGAGGCAATGGTGCCGCCGGTGGTTAATAAAAGAATGTGTTTCAGATTCCCCATAGCTTGCTCCTCATAATTATTCACCTTATATTATATCCGCTGACAAGTGAAATAGCAAGAAAAAACTGTGGAAGGATCCACGCAATGTCACTTCGTTAAGCCTTATTGTCATTCCGAGCCAGTGCGCACACTGGCGTGGGAATCTCAAAGTATAGCGTTGTACACTAAGATTGCCACACCAGTGACACGGTCACTGGTTCGCAATGACACAAACTTAATGGCATTGAGGATCCACGACCTGTATTTTTCCTTGCATCCGTCAATTTTCCGTGCTATAATGGAAATACCATCCTAAAAAGAAAAGAGGTTTTATTATGAGCAATCCGGAATTTAAGTCTGAGGGCAGCTATCTCAAGGGCGCGTTGGGCGCGCTGATCGGCGCACTGATCGGTGCCCTCGTATGGGCCGTTGTGTATTTGCTGGGTGTGATCGCCGGCATTGTGGGTCTTCTGATCGGCTGGCTGGCCATCAAGGGCTACGACAAGATGGGCGGCAAGCAGAATAAGGGCAAGATCGTCGTTTTGATCGTGTGCATCATCATCGGCGTGCTGGTAGGTACATACGCAGGACTGATCGCAGACGTCTACAAGGAGGTGTCTGATTACGGCATTACCGTCGGCCAGACCGTAGAGCTGGTAAACGAAGTCATCGCTAACGACTCCGAGGTTCAGGGCGAAGTGATCCGTGACGTGGTAATGGGTCTGGTATTTGCCGGTCTGGGTGTATTCTCCCTGCTGCGCAACGAAGCAAAGAAGATGCCCAAGAAGGACGAAGCTGAGCAGTAATATCAAAAACGGGACGGCGTTGCCGTCCCGTTATTTTTAGTGAAGAGTGAAGAGTGAAGAGTGAAAAGTTATGGTGTCGGCAGAGCCGACAATTTAAATAATACCTGGCACCTACTTTTTTGATGCTGCCAAAACTCTATGCGCCGCAGCGCAATTCATGGGGTGAAACCGCAATTCATGCATTTATGCAATTCATGCCGCAGGCAATTCATTAAAAAACGGGAAGGCGTTGCCTTCCCGTTTTTAGTTGAAAGATGAAAGTGGAAAGTTCAAATTTGCAGGGGGCGGAGCGTCCATACCCCGTTTCTCGTTTATACGATGGCTGCAAGAAGAAAACATCTGTTTTTTTCACGCATACAGGGGCAGAAACGGTGTATTTTCCGAAAAAATCCCACAAATTTGAATAATTTTTAAAAACATTCTTCTTTCGTTTATAATTTCACCAAAAAAAGCATTGAAATTACTGTATCCTTCGTGTATAATGTACGTATTGCGGCATCATAAGCCGCTGGAAGGCATACCTTCCTGAAAGGAGATTGATTCAATATGTACACCGCTAATTCCATTCGTAACGTCTGTTTGCTGGGTCACAGCGGCAGTGGTAAAACTGCACTGGCTGAAAGCCTGCTTTATATGACCGGCGTGATCGACCGCATTGGCAAGAATGCCGACGGCAACACCGTTTGTGACTACGACCCCGAAGAGATTCGTCGTAATATTTCCATCTCCTCCGCTCTGGTTCCTCTGGACTATAAGGGCGTGCGGATCAACCTTTTGGATACTCCCGGCGGTTTCGACTTTTCCGGTGCTGTTGTAGAGGCTCTCCGTGCCGCCGATGCAGCCATTATCGTCTGCTCTGCCAAGGACGGCATCACCGTCGGCTTTGAGAAGGCCTGGAAGTACTGCCGTGAACGGAATATGCCCTGCTTTATCTACATTTCCAAGGTGGATGAGGATAATTCCGACTACAACGCCACCTTCAACGCCCTGCGTGAGCGTTACGGCAACCGCATTGCGCCCCTGGTCGTGCCCATTTGGGACGGCAACAAGAAGATCACCGGCATCATCGACGTGCTCAATAAGCGCGCCTACGAGATGCAGAATCTGAAGCGTGTGGAGATCGAAGTGCCTGAAGGCAAGGACGAGGTCATTACCGAGTTTAACGACGCGCTGAAGGAATCCGTTGCAGAAACCAGCGAAGAGCTGATGGACAAGTTCTTTGGCGGCGAAGACTTTACATACGCCGAAATGATCAAGGGTCTGCACTCCGGTGTGCTGGAAAACTCTATGTTCCCCGTGTTCTGCGGCAGTGGTATGACCTGCCTGGGCAGCCTGATGCTGATGGACCACATCATCGACCTGCTGCCCAACCCTGTAGAGGGCAACTATCACAAGGCTACCGCGGCAGACGGCACTGTGGAGGAATTTGTGGTTTCTCCCGGCGGCGTTCCCTCCGCGTTCGTATTCAAGACGGTATCCGACCAGTACGGCAAGTACTCCTATGTGAAGGTGCTCTCCGGTGAGATCACTTCCGATACCACCTTGGTCAACGCCCGCACCGGCGAAACCGAGAAGCTGGGTCGTCTGTACTCTATGTGCGGCAAGAAGGCCACCGAAGTGAAGATGCTCACCTGCGGTGACATCGGTGCCATCGGCAAGATGGACAAGGTCAAGACCGGCGACACCCTGTGTGACCCCCGTAAGGTGGTCTCTTTGAAGGGTCTGCCCTATCCGCCCACCTGCTACTCCATGGCCATCTCCCCCAAAACCAAGGGTCAGGAAGAAAAGGTCGCCTCCGGTCTGAACAGACTGAACGAGGAAGATCCCTCCTTCACCCTGGTCAACAACGCCGAGACCCATCAGATGGTCCTCTCCGGTGTCGGCGATCAGCACCTGGATGTGCTGGTATCCAAGCTGAAGACCCGCTTTGGCGTGGACGCAGAGCTGTCCCCCGCCAAGATCGCTTACCGTGAAAAGATCAAGAAGACCGTGCAGGCACACGGCCGTCATAAGAAGCAGACCGGCGGCTCCGGCCAGTTCGGTGACGTTTGGATCCGTTTCGAGCCCCAGGATATTCAGGACGAGCTGATCTTCGACGTGGAAGTTGTGGGCGGTGCTGTTCCCAAGAACTTTAACCCCGCTGTTGAAAAGGGTCTGCAGGAAGCAGTCCTGAAGGGACCCTTGGCAGGCTACCCCATGGTTGGTCTGAAGGGCGTTCTCTACGACGGCTCTTACCACCCGGTAGACTCCAACGAAATGGCCTTTAAGCTGGCCGCCATCCTGGCCTTTAAGGAAGCAATGCCCAACGCCGCACCCACCCTCTTAGAGCCTGTGGGCGCGCTGGCTGTCACCGTTCCCGAGTCCTATGTGGGCGACGTGATGGGTGATCTGAGCAAGCGCCGCGGCCGTCCTCTGGGTATGACGCCCGATGCCGACGGCAACACCGTTGTGGAAGCGGAAGTACCTATGGCTGAGATGAGCAGCTACGCCATCGACCTGCGGGCAATGACCCAGGCCCGTGGCTCCTTCACATTGGAATTTGTCCGTTATGAAGAAGTGCCCAAGGTCAATCAGGCAAAGATCATCGAGGAAGCCTCTAAAGAAGAATGATAAAAAAAGCGGAACGGCATAAGCCGTTCCGCTTTTTAGTTGAAAGTTGAAAATTGAAAGTGGAAAATTATGGTGTGCGCAGGTCGGGTCAGCACATCGGTAAGCCGATAGGCTCAGCACATAGGTAAGCCGGTGGTAAGTGTATTATCCACTCTTGTCAAGGTGGAGATAGAAAGAATTTGCCTGCAAATTGTTTCTATACTACCTTGACAACGGTAACA